>NZ_CP166851.1 GCF_041346945.1 Amycolatopsis sp. cg9
GGGCGGCGGCCAGCAGCTGCTCGGCCACGACGTTGTCCGGTTTGGCCTCGGCGAGCGCGGCCAGTGCGAGCCAGGCCCGGTCGGCCAGCACGCCCACTTGGCGGCGGAAGTCGGCGCGCGAGCGCGCCGACAGGGTCGTTGGAGGCATAGGTGCTCCCGTTCACTCGGTTTCGGTGGGCCGCGCACCGGGGGTGGTCAGTCCCCGGTGCGCGTGGATCACCGCCCGGCGGGCGGCCCGCAGTGCGTGCGTTCGGCGATGCGGTCGCCGATGCGGTCGCCGATGTGGTCGACGGCGTGGACGACGGCCTCGTTGACGTCGTGCTGCACCGCCCGGCCGACGTTGTTGAGGGCGGTGACCAGCACGAACGCCGCGGCGACGACGGCCGCGGACACGAGCACGGTCAGCAGGCCGGCGACGACGCGGCGGCGGCGCGGCGGCGGGGAGAACAGCTCCGGGTAGCGCGGCGGGTAGTGCGGCGTGTCGTCGCGGTCGGTTTCGGGCATGACGGCGTCCTTGTCGTGAGCTGGGACAGGGGAAGAGGCGGCGGGTGTGCCCGGCTGCGCGGGTTGCGGCCAGACCGGGCACACCCGCGGGGATCAGCCGAGAGAGACGACGGCGATGCGGTCCCGCAGCTCGGGCGGGAGACCGAGCGCGCGCACGACGGCCTCCGTCAGGGCCTCCGCCCTGATCTGGGCGAGTTGATCGAGCAGGTGGGTGAACCAGCTCTGGAAGTTCTCGCCCAGGGGCGCCGGCGTGTCGTCGTCGTCCGCGACGCCGGTGATCAGGCAATGACCGTGGATCTCCGGCAGGGTGCCGGCGGCGAGCAGGACGCGCGCGTGGTCGCGTTCGGTGTCGCTGGCGATGTAGTGGCCGTCGCGGACGTCGGCGAGCAGGTGGTGCAGGAACTTGGTCGCCCCGACGTTGAGCGGCTGGTGGGCGACGCTGTTGCCGCCGACCCAGAAGCTCACCCGGCGCAGGTGGCTGATCCGGTCGACGAACGGGTCGCCGATCCGATCGGCGATCGCGGTGTACGGGTCGGTGGCGCTGATCGCGATCGGGCCGGGACCGGTCATGGTCAGCTCGACCGCGGTCATGGCGCCGGGCGAGGGCTTGACCCACCAGGGGTGGGCGGGTTCGCCGGTGGCGCTCCAGCTGGCCGCGTCCGCGGTGAGGGCGTCGATCTGCTCGATGACGTCGTCGACGCGGTCGTGATGGCCGTGCTCGTTCATGCGGTGTCCCTCCGTGAGATCCCTGGCCAAGGCCGGGAATCGCCGTGAACTGGCTGCGCCCCTGCGGATCCCGGAGGTGGTGTCGTGCTCCGGGCGGGGCGCTTGCCGTTCGGCCGGCGCAGGTGGCCGGGTCAAACCGCGGTGGCGGGGACGGGCCGCTGCCCGACCGGAGGGAGGGGTGGCAGCGGCCCGTTCCCGCGCGGTTTGACGCGGACGCCGGAGTCGGCCAGCGTGCGCCCGCGCCGCCCGGTGCACGGCGCCCCGATCGACTCCTCTCTCGTCTCGACCCACCCGGATGTGGTGGTCGTTTCTGGCGCGGGACAACAAAAAACCCCGTGCCGCGAGCGCGACCGGGGACGTGGGGATGCTGTTGGACGGGCGAGAGGTCAGTCGTCGAGCAGGGAGCCCAGCACCGTGGCGGCGGCCTTGGCCTGGAGCAGCTGGCGCGAGAGCAGTCGCTTCGCGCGGAACTCCTCGGCGATCCACTCGGCGAACCGCTGTGGGCAGTGCTCGGCCGCGGCTTCCATCCAGCCGTAGCGGTCGCCGTCGCCGGTGGCGTCCTGGACTTCCTCGTGCAACAGCGCGTGGAACTGCGCCGGGTCGCCGTAGCTGCTCAGCGGCTGGCTCCAGCCGGTGATGCAGTCGGTGCAGCCGCAGCCGACCGGGTCGATGCGGTGCGGATTGCCGATCATCGACACATACCTCCTGACCTGCGAGGGGAGTAATCGGGAACTGAACCCGCACGGCGCGCGCGAGTAATCGGGAACTGAACTGCGGGGGCGGGGAGTAATCGGCGAGTGAACGCGGGCCGTGGGTTCAGCGGTGCCGCGTCGCGTTCGCCGCCGCAGCGAGCGGGCGGGAACGCCGGGGGCTCGCCCGGTGGCCGGGTGCCGGGGTGATCAGAAGTCGATCTGCGGTTTCCTGGCCCGGTTGAGCACGACGGAGGTGATGGCGGGCAGTTCGCCGTCCTGGGCTTTCTGGCTGTCGCTGCGCATGTCGACGACCTCGAACTTCTGGAGGCGGTAGCCGCCGCTGCTCGATACGGCATCCCGCATGTGGAAGCGGAGGCTCACGTCGAGGTCGTAGTCGTTGATCGCCTGCAAGCTGTCGCTGTCGAACAGGTCGACGGGACCGGTGATGACGTCGGCGTCGCCGTCCTCCCAGGTGATCCGGGCTTCGACGACGGAGTTGCGGCGGTCGGTGCGCTTGATGTTGAGGTCGCCGATGAACTGGGCGAACGGTTCTCCGCGACGTAGCTCGAACGCGATGCTCCTCAGGTGATCGAAGTTCAGGTCGTACTTCCTGGCGAACTCGATGACCTCGTCGACCTGGTCGTCGGCGATACCGGGCACCTGGTCGCGCAGGTAGGTGGCGACGGTCTCGGGGTCGGGGTAGGCGAATCGCATGTGGTAGTGGGCGCGGCCGGGACGGTTGAGCATGAACTCCGAGACCCGGTTCAAGTGGTTCACCGACAGGACGTAGAGCCGTTTGGTCGTGCTGGTTCCGTCGAACAGGGACAGGAACTGGTTCTGCGCGTCGTCGTCGCCGTTGTTGCCGAAGACCTTCTCGAACTCGTCGAACACGAGGAGGGCGCCGCCGAGTTCGTCCAGGAAGGACGCCAGCCCTGGCGTCGAGTGCTGGACGAGGACCGTCGGCAGCTCCAGCACCTCGCGGGCCTGTTCGGCGAGCATGCGGATCATCAACGACTTGCCCATGCCCTTGTCCCCGGACAAGATCACGCCCAGGGACCGGTCCATGTCCTTGTAGGCCCGCACGATGCGATCCACGCGCTGCGCGTGGGAGCCGTAGACGGTTTCCCCGCCGGAGGTGAGCGGAGCGACCTCGCGAAGGCTGTATCCGGACAGCTTGTCGAACACGATGGAGTAGGTCGCCACCGGCAACTCGGTGTAGGTCTGCACGGAGCTGCCGTAGAAGCGGAACTGGCCGCCCGAGGCGACGATGGTGGACGCGGGCATGGGGTGCTCACTTTCGCTGGAGTGGTGAACGGTTGGTGGTGCAGCGGAAACACCGCGACCCGGCCTCCGCCCGGCAGAACAGCGGACAGTGACCGGGTCGCGGACATGGGCGATCCGAGTGCCGGTAATCAGCTCGGCGCCGGGCCGGGAGCTGGGCGGCTGGCCGGTTCGGGCCAGCGGTAAGGGCGGCGGTGCGCGGAGTCGCGCCGGCACACCCAGCCGACCGGGGCCAGCCTCATCGGCCAGGCGCAGCAGGACGGCAGGTCGAAAGGGCCGGGGGACGGGCAGGACGGCCGCCGGTGCAACGAGTCGGCGGGGTGGGGTTCTCCGCTGGTCAGCGTGTCGGCCCAGTCCAGGCCGCGGGCGACGGTGATGGTCTGGCGGCCGCAGGCCGGGCAGGCGCAGCCGCGGCCGCAGCGGCAGGACGGCATCCGGGCGATGCCGCCGTTGCCGTCCGGCTCGGCGACGGCGGCGTACTGCGAGGGAAGCGGGTAGGGGCTCGGGTCGCGGGGCGGCAGCTGGTAGGTGTCGGCCCACAGCTGGCCGGTCGCTGGGGTGGTGAAGATCGACGCCTCGGTCAGCGCGACCGCGGGGACGGTGCGTCCGTCGAAGCGGTAGCGGGCGCCGTCCTCGTCGTAGATGAGCGCGCGCCGGTCGGCGGTGACCTCGACGGTGCGCAGCTTGCCGATCAGCGGCCGCAGCACGGGCCGGTCGCTGTAGCCGATCTCGACGGTCACCCGGTCTCCGGGCGTGATCGTCGTGCGGGTCCACGCGGGCATGGCGACGTCCTCCTCGATCGGTCGTGGGTCAGGGAATCGGCGGGAGCGGGAGCGGTCGGTCGGGCTTGGGGTAGCGGCGGGGGGCCATGCCGATGGCGGTGCGGGTGCGCTCGCCGCGGGTCCGGCCGATGCGCAGGGCGTAGCGGTGGTTGCCGGGATGGCGGACGCGGTGGCAGCCGATCTCCCGCAGCGCGACGCGCAGCCAGTGGCGGGGATCGGCGTCGGGTTCCGGCGGGGTGGCGCCGAGACCGACCAGGCGGGCGATGACGCCGGCGGCGCCGGTCTCGCGGCCGGTGACCTTGGCCTGGGCGCGGGCGGTGAGCACCGTCGCGTCGGGCAGCAGGGTGAGGGTGCGCGGGGTGGATCGGCCCAGGTACGCGAAATTCAGGGCCTGGTAGACGATTCCGCAGTGGCCGGGCTTGATCAGCTCCGATCCGCGCCACCGCTCGACCGGATCGGAGAAGGCGACCAGGCCGCGCACGCCACGTTCGGCGGCGAGGTCGAACGACCGTGCGCAGAACCAGGATTCGCCGTTGCTCGGCACCGAGTCGGCCAGGCACAGCCGGGAGATCTCGATGGACTCGTAGTGCGGGGTCAGCGCGGGGAACACGCCGGTGAGGACCCGGTTGCTCATCGGCACGCCCATGGCGAGCACGCCGACCAGTTGGGGTTCACCGGTAGGCGTGCGGGTGTCGAACAGCCCGGTGCGCAGCCGCACCACGGGCCAGGTGGACGAGTAGTGGTGGCGCAGTGTCCAGGCGCGGGCGCGATCCTCGGTCAGCTCGTCGACGACGTAGCGGTCGGGATCGAAGCCGCCGTCGGCGACCGGACGCCAGCGGGGCAGGCCATCGCGCCACCGCTGGGTCACGGTGATGGCCATGACGGGTGGTCTCCTACGAAATCGCAGTTCAAGGTGGGTTTCCGGGCATCGCCGGGAGCGCAGCGGACTGGGATGTCTGGTCCGCTGCGCGGTGGCGGGGTAGGCCAGGACGGTGCGGCGTCCGAGGGGCTACTCGGGCGCGGACTGGGGCGCCGCGGCGGTCCGCAGGTGGGGTTGGAGCAGAGCGCGGACCAGCGCGGCGGCCGGCGGAGTCAGCCGGGCCTCGGCCTGTTCGATCACGTCGTAGACGCCGTCCGGATCGGTGAGCGCGCCGGACGGCAGGGTGATGCAGCGGTCGGTGGACACCGGACGTCCGTTGACGAACACCGCGACCCCGATGCTCTGCTCGGCTCCGGGGTCGGTGACGACGTCCACGATCGGGTCGGCGGTTCGCCGGTCGGCGTAGTCGGCCAGGGCTCGGCGGATGCCGCGGATGTGGCAGTCCGGGTCGAAGTCGCGGTGCGCATGCCCGAGCAGGAGGTAGTCGGTGATCGTGGCCGGGACGTCCGGGCCGGGCTCGGTGGCGGCCAGCTCGTCGAGCACGGCCGCGTGCGCGGCCAGCCACTCCGTCGCCTGCTCGTCGGTCAGGGCGGTCCAGCAGTTCGTGAGCGCGTAGCGGCCCTGCTCGTCGGGGTAGACCAGGCGCGGCTGTCCCTGCGGGTCCTCGTCCCACGGGTCGTCCTCGATGGCCAGCGTCGGGAGGCCGTTCGGGTCGGCGTGCCAGGTGAACTTGACCTGCGCGCTGCCGTAGTGGGCTTCCAGGACGACGCCAATCCACCGGGCGATGGCGAAGCTGACCACGAACGGCTGCTCGACCAGGAGTCCGATCTTGTCCGCCCACGCAACGCTGTCGGGGTCGGGGTCCATCAGGATTCCGGGGAACGCTGGCCCGAAACCCAAGTGGGCCAGTGCTTCCTTCCCTTCCGCGGCGTGGGGCTCGTTGCGGGCGGGTTCGTCTTCACTGTGGGAGGTAAGGGAAATTGCCACGTGCGCTCCTGGTGGGCCGAGGTGCTGCTCCGCCGGGCGGTGGAGCGCGGCCCGTGGGCGCGGCCAGGCGCGTGGGGGCAAGCCTGCTGTTGGCTTGCCCCCACGCGGCTGGCCGTGCAGGGTCGTCGCGTTCCACCGCCGGGCAGAGCGCGGCGGGCTGGAGCTCCGTCTGGTCCCGCCGCGCCCTGCGCGCTCAGAACGGCGCCATGGCGGCGGTACGGCCGCCGTCGAGCCGCGGCGCGTTGCCCCAGGGGCTGGGTACGGGCACGCGAGCCGCCAGCCGCGCCAGGACCTCGCCGTGGCAGGAGCGCGGGGCGCACCAGCAGCCGAGCGTCTTGTCGGCCAGCTCGCCGAGCGCGGACATCAGGTGCGGTTGGTCGAGCAGCCACTGCTCGTAGAGGTCGATCACCTCGTCGCGGCTGCCGTCGATGCCGATCTGGAAGGGGTTGCCCCACTTCGAGCCGCGGCCGATGTAGACGTCGTAGCGGGCCTGCTTGCAGTGGACGACCAGCGGATGTGCCACGTGCGCTCCTTCTCGTGAGACCTCGGATCGCTCGCCTGGCGCCGGAACATCGCCGGGCGGGTTCAGCCGCGGGGGCTGGTGATCCGCGTGCCGGGGATCAGGCCGCGGCCGGGCCCGAAGGGGCGGCGGGGGTGGCGGCCCGTGCTGTTCGGGCCGCCACCATCGGCGCGGACCCGGCCTGGGTCTGATCGGCTTCGCGCGGATCGACGGGCCCTGGCTGGACTCGGTCGGCACGTCACGCGCGTCGGCGCGTGCGGTGGATCATTCGGTGGTCAGACCTCGATGAGGAGCTGTCCGGCCGGGGCGTAGACGCAGTCGACCTCGTTGCCGTGGTGGCGGCCGTCGCAGTCGATGGCGCCCAGGCGGCGGTCGGGCATGGCGAGCTTGCTGCGGAGGAACTGCTCGTGCTCGTCCATGGCCCGCTTCTTCAGGGCTTCGTAGTGCGTGCGCGCTTCGGCGAAGTCGTCGATGTCGGGCAGGCCCGCGGTGTTCCACAGCCGCAGGTACAGCCCGGCGCCGGCGGAGGTGAGTGGCGCCACCAGGCTCGTGTTGCGCAGCGCGCAGCAGCCTTCGGCGGCGGTGCCCGGCCGGGTGTCCTCGCCGGCGGCGACGCGGTCGAGGATTTCGCGGCAGTGCGACCGGTAGATCATCTCGCTGGCCATCCGCTCCAGGCCGGGGTTGGGCTGGAGCAGCGAGAAGCTGTGCCAGATCCGGTCGGCCTGCTGCGGGTGTCGGGCCTGTGCGGCGGCGATTTCCTCTTCGGCCCACTCCATGCGCTCGAACGCGCCGGCCATGACCGCGAAGATCCCCTTGGCATCTTCACCGAGGAGGCGTTCGGCGGCGGTGATCAGGTCGGGGGACAGGGTGGTGTCCGGCTCGGCGGGCACGGCGACGGTGGTGTCGGCGCTGGGGACGAGGTCGGTCGCGGTCATCGCGGAAGGTCCTTCCGGTGCGGGAATGGGTCTGCCCGCCGCCCGGTCCGGTCGGTGCCGTACGCCCCGGGCGGTGGGGCGCACTCGTTGCGCGCCGGCCGCGGGGAAAGGGGTCCAGCCGGTGCTTTTCCGGCTGGACCCCGGCCCGCGGCCGGGGCAGAGTGCGGCCGCCCCACCGCCCGGGGTACGGCGCCGTGTTCTCTCGTTCTTCCTGTTCAGCGCCGTTTCGTCAGCGCAGGCGCCACTGCTGGTCGTCGGTGTCGGTGATCTCGTCGTCGTAGAGCCAGGCCGCGAGCAGCGGCCGCAGCGGCTCGGCGATCGCCCGGTCGATCTGGGCCAGCGGCACCCCGCTGTGGCGCTGGCTCTTGTGGTGGGCCCAGGCGGTGAGCACGCCGGTCAGCGCGTCGACCAGCGCGCGGGTGGGCGTGCCCGGCTGGTAGTCGGCTTCGAGCTCGGCCAGGAGCCGTTCGGTGTCCGTCAGCGGCGTCCGCACCTGGTAGCGGTGCAGGTAGGGCAGGGTGATCTCGACGGTCGTTCCTGGCTGCCGTCCGGCGAGCACGACCCGGTTGTTGCCGCCGTCGCCGCCGCACTGCACGACCCAGGCGGTGCTCCAGCGGGTCCAGACGCGGGTGATGCCCTTCATCAGCAGCTCGGGCCGGACCCGGACTTCTCGTTCGAACTCCTTGCGCAGGCCGTGCCCGATGAGGGCGTCGCCGAGGTCGCCGGTGTCGCGCACGTACAGCTCGCTGTAGGGCGGGATGAACGCCGACTGCGGTCCGGGCATCACCGCACCTCCGCTTCGGTGGGGCCGATGTCGACCGCGTTGCGCAGGGCCAGGGCCTGCTCGATGTGGTGGCGGCCGGGTTCGTCGGCGCCGTCGAGGTCGGCGACGGTCCACGCCAGCCTCAGAGCGATGTCCGCGCCGCGGCCGGACAGAGCCCCGGTGTCCTGCGCGTGGCGGACCCGGTCGGCCACCGCGGCGGTGCCCGCGACGGCGTGCAGCACCGCGTGCGGCACGCTCGCGTTGGTCACGCCCGGTCCCTGTCCGGCCCGGCTCCAGCGGGCCGCGGCGCGGGCGCGGGCGGTGGCGACGTCGGCGCGGGCCCGCTTCAGCAGCCGGGTGACGCGGGCGTGGTCATGGGCGTCGGGCTTCGGGTGCAGGGCGGTGTGGCGGGCGATGGTCTGGATGTCGATCGCGTCGCGCAACGCCGGTGCCATCTGCCATCGCCGCGGGGCCGAGGTGCGGATGCTCGTGGCGATCAGCTGGAGCCCGGACGGGAAGCGGTGGGTGCGCCCGTCGTGGGAGAGGCGGACTTCCCGCTCGATCAGCACGCCGCGCAGCGCTTCCTGTGCGGCGGCGCCGAACTCGTCGAGCTCGGGGGCGAACAGCACGCCGTGGTGGGCCTGGCTCAGCAGGCCGGGCTGGGGGCCTCCCAGCAGCGACGCGATCGGGTCGCTGTGATGGGTGACGACCAGCGGCGGTGTGGACACCAGGGCGGCGCCGTCCTCGCGCGGGCCGAGCAGGGACTGGATCGCGGCCAGCTCGAGCTGCTGCTGCGGGGTGAGGTCGGGTACCAAGGCGTGCAGCCAGGAGGCGACGGCCGCGGTGCCCGCGTCGGTGCCGAAGCCGCACAGCAGGTGGTGGCCGCCGGCGGCGGCGATCGTGACCACGCGCTGGGCAGTCGCGGTCAGCGCGCTCATCGGCGCGGGCTGACGTGCGGCAACCGGTCCGGCCGGCACGCTCAGCCGGTGCAGGGCCGCGTCGTCGCCACGCAGCCAGTCGGCGATCTCGGCGAGGGTGTGGGCGCCGAGCACGTCGAGCCCGTCGACCAGTGCAGCCTGGCCGAGCGAGGCCGCGGGCACGATGACCCGGCGGATGCCGTGGGCGTAGGCGGCCTGCGCGGCGGGCAGCACGCCCAAAGTCGGGCGGAGGCTGCCGTCCAGGCCGACCTCGCCGAGCACCGCGGTGCTGGCCAGCCGCTGCGGCACGACGTCGAGGGTGGCGGCCAGCACGGCGACGGCCACGGCGGCGGCCTCGGGCTGCGCGGACGCCGGCGGGATCCGCACCTCGACGTGGGGGCGCGGGTCGCCGTGGCGCGGGCGGGAGTTGGCCAGGGCCGCGTGGACCCGGTCGTGCAGCTCCCGGTTGGCACTCTGGTGCCCGGTGACCAGGGTGATTCCGGGCGGTCCGTCGACGGCGGCGGCGGTGAGGGTGAGCGGGTGGCCGGTCAGGCCGTGCACGGCCACGGTCGAGATGGTGGTCATGGCGAGGCTCCCTTCGGGGGCGACGATGGGGTGCTGAACAGCGCAGTCGGGGTCAGGCGCGGGCGATGGCGAGGAAGCCGGGCCCGCCGTACTTGCCGTCGACCGGGCGGTAGCAGCCGCGGCACACGACGCCGGTGGGCGACTCGGAGCCCTTGCCGCTGGCGTGGCAGCACGGGGTGAGCGGGATCAGGTACTCGGAGCCGTCGTCGTGCCGGATCGGGTTCTCGGTGTCGCCGAGCGGGACCAGCAGGTCGCCGTCGGCGTCGATGCCGCGTACGCGGCCGGCGATCACGGCGTGGACCGTCACGTGCTGGCCGTCGGCGAGGGTGAGCTCGACGGTGTCGGCGGGATTGGTGGGGCGGGGCATGGGGTCGTCACCTTTCGGGCCTGGGTGTGCGGGAACAGCGCGGCCGCCGGTCACCGTGGGTCGGGTGACCGGCGGCCGCGGGATCGTGGTCAGCCGGGGAGGGAGGCGGCGTAGCGCATGGCGGCGACGTCGATGTCGATGCCGCCCCCGTTCATGGCGACGGGCTGGATGCCGCGTCCGGCGAGCAGGCCGGCTTCTTGGGGATCAGCGGCGTAGTCCCAGCCCTCGCGGGCGCGGACCTCGGCGTGGATGTGGTCGTGGCCGTGTTCGCAGGTGTAGCCGCGGCCGTCGGGCAGGGCCCAGGCCAGCCCGCCGCATTCGAGGGCGTACTGCTCGCCGTCGTCGGGGTGGACGTGCATGGTCAGCCAGTCGCAGGCCCAGACCTCCTCGGCCAGGAAGCAGGCGCGGACCGCGGCGACGCTGGCGTGCGCGACCGGCTCTCCGTCGGAGTGACGGCGGCGGTTTCCGCAGATCACAGACATGGACTCTCCCGTCGGGGGTGGCGCGTGGACGGGTTGGTCGCAGCGGGAGCGGCACCGGGCGGAGGGGGCGGAGCTCGCGCAGCGACGCCGTAGGCGCCCCGGAGCCCGGTGCTGCTTCTGCTGGCATGGACCCGTCCGCGCGGCACCGGCGGGCAGTCCCAAGCCGGAGCAGGACGTTGAAGCAGGGCCGGGTCTGCGGCGGTCCTACGCGGGCGTCCCCGAGTCGACGATCTGGCCGCGCCGAATCCGCTCGGGCCTGTCACTGGGCCAGCCGGGAGCGTCACGCCACACCTCGTCGCGCACCAGCTGGCGAACCGGCCGGCGCAACCGGACCGGCACGGTGTCCGGGCCGTACGACGCTTCCTCGCGGAGCTGGTACCGCGCTAGGTACATCACTTCGACGCGGCAGTTGTTGAAGAACGTGCGGTGTTCGGTGGCGAACAGACGGGCGGCGTCGAGGTCGGTGAAGGCTTCGACGAAGCCGCCACCGCCGCGGCATTCGTAGTCGGACTTGGACGACCGTGTCGGGGCCTGGGTGATGACGTTGCGGACGTAGACCTCGACTCGGCCGTGTTCACGGACCGCCTCCTGGGCCGGCCGCTCGGCGGCCGGGTCCGGCGTCGGAAGGCGCGGTTCGCCGTCCGCAGGCGGCGGTGAGTGGAATTCGGGCCCGGTCGTCGGGGCGGCGACTGGTCCCTGGCTGTCGTCGCCGGGGACTGGGCGGAGAAGCCAGTCGAGCAGTTCGTCGGTGGTGCCGGCAGCTGGCTGCATCCGGGCGGTGTCCTTTCTGGCTGAGAGGTGAGGTCGGCAGCCGCGCGGCGAGGTGAATATTCGGCTTGCGGGCGGAGGAAACTTGAATATTCGAATGCCGCGCAGGTTCACGAGGCTCTGTCTGGCCTTACGCGGGCTGATGGGCCGCGGGCAGGAGGCCGGGCCCGCGCTGGGGAACGTCCGCGCGGGCCCGGCCAGGCACGAGGCGGCGTTTACGCCGCGCCGCTGTCGACTTCGGGGGCGTCCTGGTCGACGTCGCCGGAGTCGGCGCCGGCGGGGGCGAGGTGCGGCCACCGCTCGTGGTCGAGTTCTGGGTTGTTGATCAGCTGTTCGATGTGGGAGAGCGGGTAACCCAGCGCTTCCAGCAGCTCGAAGTAGAAGCGTGTGTCGTCGCTGGGGCGCCGCCAGCTCGCGTCGGCGTTGTCGGTGTAGCTCCGGTTCCAGTGCTCCTCGCACGCGCCGATGACCTGGGCGAGGCGGATGAACACGGCCTGGGCCTCGCTGGTGGTCTTCTTGCGCAGCTGTGCCACGAGGGGGTTGGCCTCGCGCTTGTTGCCCTGGGGTTCGGCGAGTTTGAGCAGGGTGCAGGCGTAGCGGTGCGCCGGCGCGGCCTCCTCGAGGAAGTCGGAGGCCAGCACCGGGGCCAGTGCCAGCCAGTGGTGCACGCGGGCCGGGAGGTCGGCGGGCTTCTTCTTCCGCCACCCGGTGAAGAACTTGACCAGCCACTCCCGGCGGCCTGCCTTGGCGTCGCGCCACAGCTTGTTGTTCTCGCCCGCGCGTTTGACCTCCGCGGCCTTGAACGCGGCGCTTTGCTCCGGCCGGGCCACCAGCGCGGCGCGCTGCACGTGTCCGTGCCCGGCGGGGTCGGTGCAGACGTAGACGACGTCGACCGACAGGTCGTAGGGGTCGTTCTCGACGTAGGCGGCGTGGCCGGGGCAGCCGGCGTGCTCCTCGGCGGTCATCGTCTGCTCGGCCTGCTCGTCGGCGAACAGGTCGTCCACGGCGACGACGTCGTCGGCGTCGGGGTCGGCGAGCGGGATTCCGCGGGCCCGAAGCTGCTCCTGCGCGGCTGCGGTCTTCACCGCGACGATGGCGTGGTGGCCGTGTGCCGCGTAGTCCAGGCAGAACTCGGTGACCTCGACCTCCATCCAGTGGTCGACGTCGACGGCCACCGCCCGGCCGGGGCAGTCGGCGTGGGCGGCGGTCTCCAGCGGAGTCGGGTCGTCGCCGATGCAGAGCTCGTCGAGTCGGAGGCTGCCCTCGGGCGGGTTCTGCTCGTCGTCGATGAGGGCGTAGCCCTGCTCGGCGAGCTGCTGTGCCTGCTCGGCCCGCATCGCGCGCCGCCGGCGGTCCTTGCGGACCTGCTCGGCCTTCCACTCGAAGTTGCGCGGGTTGTTGGTCAGGAAGTCCAGCAGTACCTGGTGGTCGTGTTCGTTGTCGGCGAACTCGATCAGCTGACCGAGCTCCAGCAGGTCGAGGTCGGGAAGGGCTTCGCTGGCGGCGCGGATCCGCGGCTGCGCGGCGACTGCGCGTCCGACGCGGACGCGCTCGACCGGGCGGGCCAGTGCCTGGGCGATCTTCTCGTCGTCGTCCATGCCGGCCAGTGCCAGCTGCTCGTAGAGACCGGCCTCCTCGGCCTGGGTGTAGCCCTCGCGGTGGATGTTCTCGATGCCCTGGGCCACCAGCACGTCCTTGCGACTGGTGCCTGGCGCGTGCACGAGGAGCGAGACGGTCAGGTCGGGGTTCTCCACCTCCTTCACCGCGACCGCGGCAGCGCTGCGGTGGAACCCCACCAGGACGTCGGGCTCACCGTCGGGGTCGAGGACGACGTTGATGATCGAGACCTTCGGGTCGACGCCGTGCTCGGCGATCGAGGCCACCAGGTCGGGGCGGCGTTCGCGGATGTTGCCGACGACGCGGGAGTTGCCGCCGGTGCGCAGCCTGCGCGGGTCGACGCCGTGCAGGACGTACGGGTAGGTGACCTGCTCGGCGACGTCGCCGGTTGTCCCGGCGACGTCCACGGTCGTGGTCGTCGCGTCGGTGGCGCCGTCGACGGCGGTGTCGCGTTCGGCGAGGGTCGTGGTCATCGAGTGCCCCAATCGAGGTTTTCGGGCATGGCTCTGCCCTGGCGTGATTGCGGAATGTGTTGGTGCGAAGGGAAAAGCGGCCGTGGCCGGGGCGCTGGGCCGTCGACCTGGTCCGGTGGTGCGCTCGCTGTCGGGCGCTGCCGGGGCCCGGGGTGTCCAGCGCTTTTTGCTGGACACCCCGGGTTCGGTGGCGCACGCTGTGCGGCGCACACCGGGCCCGGCGGCGGGTGCTCGGCCGGTTTTCAGGCGCGGACGAGGGCGGGGGTGTAGTTCTCCGAGGCGCGGATCGCGGCGATGACGTCTTCGCGCCAGCGGATGGCCCAGCGCGGGCAGTTGTTGCAGGGCCCGGCGTGCCGGCAGCCGGGCAGCCGCAGGTCGGTGACCCTCGCCTGCTGGGACCAGGCCAGGCTGTCGGCGGAGACGAAGTGCTGGGCGTAGAGGCGCAGCGCCGAGGTCTTCAGGCCGAAGCCGTGCAGCCGGTATCCGCGGCGGGCGAAGTGGGCGGCGATGACGCCGACCGGTTTCACCGAGCCCCTGCGGCACACCGAGCCAAGCCCGACCTGGCGCTGGGCGGCGAGGTCGACGCCGGCCTTGCGGTACATCGCGTCGTGGCGTTCGTAGTCCTGCGGCGTCCAGCCCTGAAGGACCGGCATCCAGGGTGCGTGCGGGAATTCGCGGGCCAGGTAGAGGTAGGACTCCAGGGTCCATTCCTGGTGCTCGAGCACTGTCGCTCCGGAGCGGGCGACCACGTCCGGTTCGCAGGGATAGTCAAGGGGCGCAACGAATTCCGGGTATCCGCAGTCGGACATGAGCCGGTAGACCATGCCGCCGTAGGTGTCCTCGTTCCAGCGCCAGGTGCCGTGGTCGCGGATCTCGGTGTAGGCGCCGCTGTCGATGGCGTACGGGATGCCGGCGATCGGCATGCCGGGTCCACCGGGGACGTAGGCGGAAAGGGTGTGCGCGGACACGCACAGCGGGACCGGGCTGTGGGCCAGCCACCAGGGGCGATGCGTGCCCAGGAAGAACATGAGCCGCCGTGCCGGGTCGCGCAGCCGCTGCGACTGCGTCCAGGGCGTGATCGTGATGTCGTGCAGCGACGGCCAGCGTCCGCGGGCGGTGGGAGCGTGGACGGGCATCCGGGATCTCCTTCCTGATCAGGGCCGTGGCCGGGCGGCGCGGCCGGACACGGGCGGCAGCCCGGTCGGGCCGCCCGGCCACGGCAGGAAGGGCGGGGTCAGAACTGGAGGTGGATCTGCGCGGTGTCGTCGGTTCCGTCCGCGGGCCGGTAGACGTCGGCGCGCCAGAGCTGGGCGGTCTCGTCCAGCGCCGACCAGTCGTCGACGCGCTGGAATCCGCGCTCGGCCAGCGCCTTGTCGACGTCGGCTGGCGTGGCGGGGGCGGGGAACGCAAGGTCACCGCCGTCCTGGGCGGCCGCGACGACGACCACGTCGCCGTGGCGGCGATCCCAGTGCGTGGCGAACCGCGGCGGCTCGACCACGGGCCCGGCCGGCATGTCGGCGATCGCGGTCAGCCACGGCACGCCGAGCCCCTGCTGGCGGACGTCGTCGGGTTTGCCTTCGAGCTCCAGCACGTGTTTCTGGGGGAGCAGCGGATCGCCGTCGGTGTCGCAGCCCGCGGTGAACAGGCCGAGTTCCGGCACGTAGGTGCAGGTCGTGCCGATCCACTCGTAGGCCGGTTCCTCGTAGACGGTGAACGCGACCTCGGGGGCGTGATTGATCAGCTGGTGCGCCACGTCGGTGGCGCTCGCGCACCGGAATTCGGTGGCGGTGTACCACTCGCCCACGTGCAGGGTCGTGTTGTCCTCGGCGTCGTCGTAGGCCAGGTCGTACTCGGCGAGGGTGTCGAGCACAGTGCGCACGCGGTGCGGTGGGCAGGCGTGGATGGTGGCGGCTCCGGAAGTCCAGTCGCCCATGGCGGGTCATCTCCTCTCGCAGGTTTCTGCGCAGGTCAAAGGGGGTTTCAGGCGGTGAGGTGAAGCTGGGAGGCAGCGGTCCAGGCAGCCGGGAACGCCGGGCCGGTCTTGCTGAGCGCGGTCGCCGGGGCGACGGTGAGGAACTGCTCGGCGGTCGGGGCGCCCTGAGCGAGGCGGTGCGGCTCGCGGCGGCGCAGCCAGGCGCGGGGATGGGCGTCGTCGGCGAACGCCGGATCGCCGACGGTCACGGGCACGCCCGCGCAGCGGGCGCGCTGGTCGAGCCGGGTGTGCATCTGCTCAGCCGGTCCGATGTCGAGGACCCGGACCGAGCGAGCGTGGTTGGCCTTGCCGTCGGTGCGCGGCGAGAGCGTGCGGCGCACGTCGTAGACCGCCCACGGCAGCGCGGCCAGCTGCCGTTCGAACGCGGTGAGGACCGCGGCGGTGCCAGCGGAGGCCCGCAGCAGCGACAGCAGCCGCTGCCCCTTGATCAGGCCCTGCGTGGCGTTCAGGGCGGTGGCGACCCACTCCATCACCAGGGCGAGCACGCCGGCGTCCGGCTCGTCGACGAACCGGGCCACGGTCTCGGCCTGGCCGGCCTTAGTCGCCAGCGCGAACGGGCAGTAGGTGCAGGCGGACTTGACCCAGGACTCGACGCCGAACGTCGCGCGCAGGAACGCTTGGGCGCGGGCGCGGTCCCAGCCGCCGTCCCATTCGCGCAGCGGGTATTCGCCGGTGCGCAGCGCGGTGTTGTAGCGCGCGTCGCGTTCGGCGCGGCGGGCCTCGCCGAGCTCGTAGCCCATGACGTGCCGGTAGGGCCGGCCCTGGGTGAGTTCGCCGATGACCGTGTCCAGCGGCCACGCCTTGAAGTGCTGGCTGCACAGGCGATCGCCGGTGGTCTGCGGAACGAGGGCGCCGTCGAACAGTTCGTGCGCCAGGGTCCAGGCGCCGACCAGGTGCAGCCGGTCGGGACTGCGGGTGTCGGACAGGATGTCGACGCCGTCGGCTTGGCGCGGCCCCCGGCGGGCGACCTGGAGGTAACGCACGCCGTTGGCCGCCATCAGCGGCAGCAGGTGCTGCTCGACCAGGCGGCGGGTGGCCGGCCACTCCTGCCCGGTCATGCCGGTGATCACCGCGAGCTCGTGCAGTTCGAAGTCGCGGCTGGCGGGGTCGGTGAGCCAGCGGGCGAGAATCGCCGAGGAGTCGCAGCCGAGCCCGAACCCCAGCACCACCCGCGGCGGAGGCTCGCCCCGCACCGATGCCAGCGGCTTCGCTGTCGGCGGCGGGGTAGCCGGGCGGAGCAGGCCGAGCGCGGCCTGCGCCTGGTGGACGGCCCGCCGCGCGACTGGTTCGGGAACGCGGTCGCCGAGCGGGTCGCGCAGCGGCGGCAGCAGCGCATCCGGCGAGCCGGTGGACTGCACCGGTGGGCCGGGGCTGATGGTGGACGTGCTCATGGTCGGGTGGCCTCTCGTGCGCGGTTTCGGGGCGCCAGGCACGGCTGGTCGGTCCATGCGGGGCGCGGGAAGGGGCCGGACAGCGCGAAGGCCCGGCGCCGGTTCGCGGAGAACCAGGGCCGGGCCTTCAGGCGCGGTGCGGATGGCCACGGCGGGCCGGAGCCGCAGCGGCGGGGTTAGTCGAGGCGGACGAGGCGGCGGCAGCGGGTGGCCGCGTGCACGGTGCCGGACTCCTCGAGGGAGCCGCGGTTCCACCGCTCGAAGGCCACGACCTTCTGCCGGCGGCGGCAGGTGCACCACCTGGTGCTCTCGACCGCGCCGACGTGGTCGCCGACGAGGATGAAGCTGGCGGTGGGCGTGCCGAACAGGTTCAGGCCGTCGCTGAACGGCACGTCGATGTTGCGGATGTCGGGCGAGTCGAGCTCGGCGGCGAGCCGGGTCCACCGCCGGAGCCGGTCGGTGACCTGGTGCGGTGTGAGCGGGGAGGGCCCGGTCAGGGACACCCACTCCTCGCCGTTGAACATCTGCCAGGAAGCACCCTCGTCGAGGCCGCGGGCGTCGGCGGTGAGCTTGGCGGCCAGCCGCTCGCGATCGGCGCGGCGGGCGATGATCCGGTTCCACATCAGCGGCGCGCCGCGGTACGGCCCCCAGCTGGCGGCCTCGCGCGAGAGGTAGCTGCGGACGAGGAACTGGCCCTTGGTGCGCATCTCGGCGACCAGCTGCGCGGTCTCGGACTCGTTGATGATCTCGTCGAGCACGGTCTCCATGCCCATGAAGCCGGTGTCCATCGGCTCGCCGTCCTGGAGGCTGCGCTGGAGGAACTGCTCGAGCTGGCGGTCGCCGAACCTGGTGTGGTCGTAGGCGTAGAAGGTCGTGGGGCCGCCGCAGCCTTCGTTGGCGATGCGGCCGACGACACCGAGTTCGGGGTGCACGAGTTCGGCGCTGTAGGCGACGCCGCGGCCGGTCTCCAACTCGTTGAACCCGCTGACGGTGAACGCGTACGGGGCTTCGATTCCGGTGTGCGGCCAGCGGATGCGGGATTCGATGATGGTGGGCACAGGTGGTCCTCCGGTGTTCAGGAGACGTCGGGCCGCTGGGTGAAGGGCCCTGGACAGCGCGAAGGCCCGGCGCCGGTTCGCGGGGAACCGGGGCCGGGCCTTCGCCTGGGTGGAAGAGGTGGCGGCGGATGCCAGCTCAGGAGTGGGTGACCTTGCAGGAGCTCAGCGGCACGCCGGGCAGGTCGTAGCTGTCGCGGCCAGCCAGGTGGCCGAACTTCTCCGAGGAGAACGCCAGCGTGTTCGTCGACCCCTTGTCGAGGGTGACGGTGGCGCGCCGCTGACCGCGGCCGCCGCTGGTGATCGTCGTGACGACGCCGGTCAGGCCGTTGAGGTACTGCGGCGAGAGATCCACCAGGGTGACCTTCGCCTGCTCGGTCACCTCGGCCGCGACCTTCTCGCGCAGGACACCGCGGCGCGACTTCGTCGCCTTGGTGATGGCGTCGAGGTCGTTTTCCTCGGCGTGCTCGAGAACGAAGGCGACGACGGCGCGCAGCTCCAGGGTTGCTGTGGACATGCGGAACTCCTTGCGGGACTGGGGGAATCGGGTGCGGTGGTGCCGCGATCACGCGGCACCACCAGCGGTGTCGAGGGCCTTGCTGGGCGGCGACGGCGGCATTGCAGTCAGCAGCTGGCCCAGCCGAAGAACAGCCAGCCGGTCACCTCGGGGCTCGCGGTGATGGAGCTGTTCCCGCCGGCGGCGGGGTCGCCGTGAGCGGCTTCGATCTCGGCGGGCTTGTCGAGCCGCTGTGCGGTGGCGCGGATCGGCGCGCTGGGTGTGTCGCGGGATCCGCCGCACACCGGGATGGCCCCGGCGGGGCCCCACTTGTCGCAGATGCGCTCGTCGTTGTCGCGGATCAGCTTGTCCGCCAGGGCCTCGGCGTCGCTTTCCGAGAGCGGCGGACCGTCGATGACGATGTACTCGTCCTTCTCGGCGACGCTGCCGGTGTAGCCGCCGTGGCCGTAGTCGTACTGGGCCTGCTCGACGGCCGCGCGGAATGCGGCGTCGACGTCGGCGCCTTCGGAGTAGGTGGTGAAGGCTTCTGCGCCCATGGGCGGGTTTCTCCTCGGCTGCTGGTCGTCCAGCGGCAGCCCCGAAGTCCCTGTTCACCGAAGGTGCAGGCGGGTTTGTGCTGCCGCGCCCCGCGGTTCGGCGGGACGCGCTCGGTCGGCGCCGGCGGCGGGAAGGGGGTCAAGCTCGCGGGTGCTGTTCCCGCGGGCTTGACGCCCGACCGGCGGCGGCGCAGCGTGCGCGACGTCCCGCCGGACCGCGGGCGTGGCAGGAGGAGATAGGGAGAGTGGATCGAGGCGCCCGTCGCTTCTGGTCCACAACAGCGGGAGTTCGTGCTGGCTACGCACTTCTGCTGTTCAGCGCCTTGACCTGTGCGGTGTTGGCGACGCGGGATGGGTCCCGATTCAGTGGGACCGGATGGCCGGGCTCGTGCGGGCGGCGCTGAGCGGCAGGCAGCCGGCGAGTGCCAGGGCCGCGGCGGCCATGGGCAGCCAGGTGGGGCCGGCGTGGTCGGTGAGGGCGCCGCCGAGGACACCGCCGATGCCCATGCCGAGGTAGACGATGCCGCCGCCGAGGGACAGCAACAGCGGCGTGGTCCGGTTGTCGCCGAGGTCGGACAGCCATGCGTTCAGCGGCGGGGCCGCCGACCACGCCGCCGCTCCCCACGCGGCAACGACGAGCAGCGTGGTGACGGGATTGGCGGTGGCGGGGTCGAGCAGGAACAGCGCCGCGGCCGCGCTGCCGCTGCCACCGAGCAGGACGGCACGGGGGCCGAACCGGTCGATCAGGTGACCGGCGGCGAGGGTTCCGATGACCGCGCCGAGGCCGTAGGCGGCCAGGTAGACGCCGATCGGCACGCCGCTGCCGCGGTGAGTTCCCAGCAGCAGCGCGAGGTAGGGGTAGACCGCGCCGGTGCTGGTCCAGGTGAGGATGCCGCCGCCCAGGACGCCGGCGACGCCGGGCCTCGCGGCGGCGGCCAGCCGCTCACGCAGGCCCTGCTCGGGCGGGGCGGCGGCGGTCGGGGCGGTGGCCGCGACGACGACCGCCGCGCCGGCGCACAGCGCGGCGATCAGTGCCATGGCGATCCGGAACCCGGCGACGCTGGCGACCGCGGCGGCGCCGGGAACCCCGAGCAGCAGCGACAGGGTCAGCCCGGTCAAGGTGCGGGCGATCGCGGGGGAGCTCCGGGTGGGTGCGACTGTGCGTGCGGCCAGGCCCACCGCGGTGGCGGTGGTCAGCGCCGCGCCCAGAGCGGTCAGCACCCGGCCTGCGACCAGGAGCGTGTAGGTCGGCGCGGCGGCCACGAGGAGGTCTCCGGCGCTGAGGGTGAGCAGGCAGACGGCCAGGAGTTGACGCCGTTCCCAACTGCCGGTGGCGACGGCGAGCAGGGGGCCAGCCAGTCCGCAGATGGCGGCGAACACGGTGGCCAGCTGGGCCGCGACCACGCCGGAGGTGTGCAGTTCGGCGATGAGGGAGGGCAGGAGCCCGGCGACGGCGTGCCCGCTCGTGCCCACGCAGAAGGTGGCCAGAATGGGGCCGGTCAGCGGCGGGATCCGGTGGGCTGCCGTTGCCAGGCCGCGTCGCGTGGGCGCGGTGATCATGGAGATCACGGGCGCTACCGGATGAGCACGGCGGTGCCGGGGGTAGCGCACACGGCCAGCACCGGGACGGCGTCGGGCGGCACAACCACCGATCCGTCGGTGGAGGACAGTCCCTGGGCCGCGCCCGGCCAGGTGTGCAGCCCGACCGCAGCCATCCGGGCACCCCAAGCCAGGTGGGTGCTCATGTGGCTGGCCAGCAGCACAGCGCGATCGACCAAGCCGCGGTCGGGCCGAATCTCGCCGAGGACGAAGGTGCGACCACGTGGGGTCGGGCTGGTGGGGCGTCCGACTCCGGCGGGCCAGGTCACCAGGTTGCGGCCGTGGTGCAGGGTGACCGAGCGCGCTGCGGTGTCGACCGTGATGTGGGTCGGGTGATCGACCGTCTCGACACGGTCGTCCAGGCGCAGCCAGCCGACGGCGCCGTCCGGGCGGACCGGCAGCAGCACTTGTGCCCAGCCGTGTCGCTCGTCGACGACCGGCAGCCAGGTGGGCATGCCGGGATGGGCCTGCACCGGGAGCACGGCGAACGCTTCGCCGCCGGGCACGCGGTGGACCGGGATGGGCGTGCGTGGCCGGAGGCGGACGGGCAGCGGGCGGTCGGGCAGCGCCTGGTCGCGGGGCGCGGACGCGATGGTGGACGACCAGGTCGCCACGGGCAACGCGGGCGGTTGCCGGTCGTCGGGGCGCGGCACGCCCGGCGGGGTGGAGTGTTCGGCCAGGCGCAGGGTTTGGCTCACGGTGGTTCCCCCGGAAGCAGATGGACGCGGTCCGGCGCGGGCCGCGGCGTGTGGTGGATGTGGTGGTTACGGCGTGGTCGGGACGGGCGCGGCGGAGAGCTGCCAGGCCAGCGCGATGTTGGCTTCGGCCTCCTCTGGGGTGCGACGGCCCAGGCCGCAGGCGGCGGCGACCGCGTCGACGGGCCGGCCGAGGGCCTGCTCGACGAGTTCGAGGGCGCGGGCGGAGGCGTGCGGGTGGTGCTCGTCCACCAGACCCGCGTACAGCTGGACATCGGCGCGCAGGCGGCGCAGGACCTCGTAGTCGGACGGCCTGGTCGACGGCGCGGTCTCGCCGTCGCACAAGGCGATGTGCAGCGGCGGCATCGGGTAGCCCGCGCGGTCCAACCGGGCGGCGAGGGCGTTGGTAAAGGCGACCAGCGGTGCCAGGTCCCGCATGCCGGAGATCGGTTTGTGCTCGAGGTCGCCGCGGCACCAACCGTGCAGGACGAGCAGGGTCTGCGGGGGCAGGGCGGTGATGACGCCAGCGAGCTGGCGGGTCAGCATCCGGGTCACCAGGGGCCACGCCGCGCGGGGCGCCCGGTCGTAGGCGACCATGACCGCGGGGCTTTCCAGCTGGATGACGATGTCCTCGCTCCACCGGTCGGCGAGCTGCCGGATCTGGTCGACCTCGGCCACGATCGCGGCGGTGAACGTCGGCAGGTGTGCGAGCGCGCTGCGGATCGCGCGCAGCGCGGCGGCCGCGGGCAGCAGACGCATCGTCGCGGCGGGCACGCCGAAGGCGAACAGGCTCAGGTCCAGCGGCGCGGGCATCGAGACCTGGTACGGCGGCAGGTCCGCGGCACTGAGCTGGCGGCGGGCGGCGATCGCGGCCGAGACCTCCTGGGCGCGGCGCGGGCCGACGTCGCCGGGTGCGAGGGTGTCGCCGGGCCGCAGCCGGTAGGCCGGCATCCGGGTGTAGCCGGAGGAGTCGCCGTCCAGTACGAGTTCGAACGGGCCGCGATCGCGCAGGCTCTCCAGCCAGTCGATGATCCAGCGCGGGTCGCGGTCGCAGGGCAGCGTGGTCAGCCGCATGGCGCCGGCGTGGTCGAGCAGCCACTGCATGCCTGCCCGGTCGGTTGGCGCCACCGCGGGCGGCAGCGATCCGACGAAGTGCACTTGGCGTCGTGCCTCCGGGTCGCCGGAGTCGGCGGATGCTTCTGCTGAGCTGCGGTGATCCAGCAGTGACATGGTCAGTCTCCCTCCCGCGCCGAGTCAGCGGCGTCCTCGTCCTGGGGCTCGCCGGGGATCTCGTCCGGGACGCTGGAGGAAACTTCGTCGGGCACCTTGCCGGTGACCAGCTGCCAGGCTGAGCATGATCCGCACCAGCCGTAGGGCGACTGGGGGCCACCCTCGTCTTGTTCCTCGACCTCGGCCGGCACCGTGTACGAGTGCCCGCAGAGCAGGTCGTAGCGGACCTTGCGGTGGTCCACGCTCGGCGTGCTCATAGCCACTCGCCTCCTCCCCGACGATTCCGCCAACTAGACGTCCATATGAGTTGACGTACAGGCAGACGGTAACCCTGCAAGGGGTGGTGATGTCAACTGGTGTGGACGTATTGCCCAGCGCGTTGACGTGGCACAGCTGCGGCACTGGTGATCATCCGATGAGGGGTGATCGGCGAGATCCCGCCTCGTGACGAGGTTTGATCAGCTCCCCGGCGCGAGTTTGTGGATCATGAGCACTTCGACAGATCGGGCGGTCGTCCTGCTGCTGAGCTGGCTGGGCGGCCTCGCCGGTCACTACAGCGGCGACTACCTCGTCCAGCGCGACTGCGACGCGCAGCGCAAGCAGGAGCGCAACGCGGCCGGGCGGCGGGCGCTCCTGCGGCACGTGGTCACGTACGCGCTGAGCCTGGCCGGCACCCGCGCCGTGGCGTATCGGGTGGCCCGAACGCGGGTGCCGTTGCGCGCGCAGGTGATCGCCGCGGTCGTCGAGGCGGTGCTGCACGCGCTCATCGACGACGGCCGGCTGCTGCGCCGCTACGCCGAGCTCGTCGGCAAGACGCGGTTCCACGAGCTCGCCGACCAGGGGATCAACGGACGATCATTGCTCGACCAGGCGGCTCATCTCGGTGTGCAGCTGCCGATCGGCGCGGCCATGACCGCGGTGGTGGCCGGGCTGGCGACGTCGTCAGCCGGACCGCTGGACCTCGTCCCAGCTCCAGAGCCCGCGGGAGGGGATCGGAGCCGGAACGGGGAGACTGCTGCGCTGGGTCAGATCAGATCGGTGTCGAAGTGCGCGGACCTCGAGTAGAGCAGGCGGTAGCAGGCGGAGAAGTTCTCCACGGCCATGCCGCCGGGCTGGAGCCACTGGTCGGCAATCTTCTTCCAGCCCTCGGCGCCGTACTTCTCATCGGCATAGGAGGAGATGAAGCCGGCCAGGGTCTCGGCGACCTCGGTGTAGCGGTCGGGGCCGGCGGTCCAGCGGCGCAGCACCGCCGCGATCTGGTCGCGGGCCTCCTTGTGCACCCGGCGGGGGCTGGGCCCGCTCTGGCGGCGTTGTTCCACCGACAGGCTCTGCTTGTTCGGGTACAGATTCAGCTCGTTGCCGAACCAGACGATCGGCATGATCAGCTCGGCTTCCCAGGAGCCGGGTCGTCCGGCGGTCAGGGACCGCTGGGCGTAGTTGGCGGTCTTGCTGACGTCGCTGTCCCACGGGCCGAACCGCTCACGAGCCTCGTGGTGCAGTTGTTCCAGCGCCGAGGCGAGGCTGCCGATCAGTTTGCGGCCGGCCAGGTCGAACGCGGCGCGCAGGTCGGCTTCGTCTTGGTCGGTCATCGGCAGAACCGGCCGCCACGGGCCGAAGTGCTTGTCGATTTCCGCCAGCGGGCGTGCCTCCAGCAGCCGGCGACCGAGGTCGAACCTCTTCGCCTGGTAGCCGTGGCGGTCGGTGGTGGTGTTCTCGATCCTGTCGATGATCAGCTCGACGCGCTCGGCGGTGATCGCGTCGTCGTCCAGCCGCTCGGCCAGGGCCTGCGCGGTCGAGACCCACCGCAGTCCCAGTGGAAGGAGTTCAACGATGGCCGCGACCTGCTCGATGCTCAGGGTCGGGTGGCCGGGCTGTTCGGCCAGCTCCGCAAGCTGTTCGTCGGTGAGGGGTCGCGGACAGGAGGCAGTCGGGTCGTATCCGTGGAAGTTGCCGTTACCGCAGGTGAGCCAGCCGAAGTTCTCACTGTCGGCGATGCGGTACAGGTCGTGGTCCTCGCCCGCGGCGGAGTCGGCGGCGGGGGTCGCGTCCGCGGTCCCGGTGAGCGTGGCGTGGGCCGCGACGTAGCTGAGTCCGTGCTGGGCGGCGTAGTCGCGCACCTTGGTGCGCAAGCTGGCGCTGCTGTTCTTGGGCATGATCGTCCGTTCCGGCTCGGTCCCCACGCCACCGGCCTCGACGATGTCCGCACAGGCCGAACTCACCGCGGGCCCCGGGGGACCATTGGCCGACAACATCGCCTCCCGGCGTGGGCGGGGCGAATGCGGCTCCAGCGTGCGCGTCCTGACTAGCCGATGACGATACCGGTCGCCAGGGCACGTGGCTGACGTCGTTCTCGGATCGGCGCGCCGGTCTGGCCGCAGGGCGACGCAGTTCTTCTCGTTACTCTTCGTCTGCGTGAGCGCGTTAGTCGTCGGCGTCCCGTTCGTAGGTGCCGGCGGGGAAGTCGCCTTCGAGGTACAGCACGGTGGTCCGTTCACCGATGCGGCCGGTGAGGTTGGCTTCGGCGGCGGTCTCGATGCCGATCACGATCTGCTCGCCGTTCAGGTCGCCGCCGGGCTGGTCCAGCGTGTCGATGACGACGAGGCGGTCGTCGGGAACGTTCAGTGGCACGGTGTCGGGCACGCCCAGGGCGCGGACAAGATCGCGTGCGGTCCGCGGGCTGTGCGCGGGCTTGTACTCGTATTCCTCAAGACGCGTCATCGGAGCCCTTCCTCGGGATGAGCCGAGCTTCGGTGCGAGCTCGCCGCGGTGCCGGCCGGATCGTCGAAGTAGGCCACGGAGTTGCGGGAGGGGTGCGGCGTGGTGGTGGGCTGCCCGACGCGGGCGTCGCCGAGCAGCAGGTCGCCTTCCAGGGCGTAGCGCCCGCCGCACTTGGTGATGCCGGTGATCCTCGCGACGGCCAGGACCGTCCCGTCCAGATCGACGACCTGCACCTCGTCCTGTTGGAGGGCCCGGTCGGTCCTGAGCACCCATACGCCCCGGCCGGCTTCCCAGGCTTCCTGCTCGGACATCCCCGGCCAGCTGCCGATGCGCGAGCGCCCCAGCCAGTCGTTTGCCGGCGCGGCCCGCTCCTGGCCGAGCTGAATCTGCAACACACCAACCTCCATGCAAGCTTTGTAACTTGTTGCAAAGCTAACCTGAAGTCGGCTAACTTTGCAACAAGTTACAAAGCTTGCGAACTCCGGGAGGTGGCTGAGCGTGTACCGCTGGAAACTGTCGGTGCCGACCGGTATGGTTCTCCTCGGCCGCGCGCCGGCCCGTCCGAGTTCCCCCGCCCACGCTGGGGTGAGCGTCCCCACGGACGAAGACGTCGCAGACTCAGCGCAGTGCACTTTCCCTTGTCGTGGCTTGATTTCTGCCTGCGGTGAGGACGGCGTGGGCGTACTTCACCGGGGAAGCGACAGTCATGCCACGTGATTCCAGGGCCCTGACGCGCGCCGCGCGCAAGCGCTCCAGCGAGCGGGAACTGCCCTACCAGACGGCCCGGACCGACGTGCTGGCCATCCGCCAGCTGATGGACGACGGCGAGCTGACCTTCGACGAGGCCGAGGCGGTCTACGACGATCCCGCCAACAAGCTGCTGTGCGAGACGTGCGGCTGGACCGTCGGCATGGTGTGCCCCGAGTGCGTCCCGGGGTGCGGCTGCAACAACGGCCGGTGCAGCGGGTGGCGGCACGAGGAATACATGAGCGACGACGAGCGGGACGAGTTGAACGCCTGTCCCGACTGCGGCGGAGACGTCACCAGCCCGTACGGCTGCGAGTGCGGCGAATGAACGACGTCCAGGCAAGCCTGGCCGCGCCCGACCCGGCCGCGCTCATCGAGCGCGGCCTGGCGGTCTTCCCCTTGCCGCCCGGCGGCAAGGCGGCCCCGAAGGGCTGGCAGCACACGGTTACCCGCGACCTCAGGCAGGTTCGCGCGACCTGGCCGGCCGGATCGAACATCGGCATCGCCTGCCGCGCTTCGAACATCGTGGGTATCGACCTTGACCGGCACACCGGCGGAGGCGCCAACGCCGGCGTCGACGGCGTCGAGGTCTTCACCGCGTTGTGCGCGCGCTGGGGCATGAAACGGCCCGTGACACTGGAAACCCGCACCGGCAACAACGGCCGGCACCTGTTGTTGCGGGTCCCGCGCGGCCTGATCGTTCCCTCAGTGTCGGGAGGCCGCTCCCGGCTCGGACCGGGCATCGACATCCGCGGCCCGGGTCTCAGGATCGGCGGCTACCTGGTCGGTCCCGGCTCGATCGTCGACGGCCGCGAGTACGCCGTCGAGGTGGACTCGCCGATCGCGATGCTGCCCGGTTGGATAGCCGCGCTGATCGGCAGGAGGACGCGGTGAAGCGGCTGGTGCTCTGGCTCCGATCCGGTGGCTGGCGACGCGCCGAGCCCGCGCCGCCGCGGCCGGACGAGCATCCCGGGCAGGACCTGGCCAGGCCGATCGTGCACGTGGTGGATGCGCGCAACCCCAACCGCGCCGGCGTTCCCGAAGGCGGGTTGATCTACGGCTACGCCCGGCCGACCCCGTGGGGCTTCCTGGTGGTGCAGACCGGCTGGCTGGGCGAGGCAGTCCGGCGCGCCGAGCAGGTGGGGCCGATCGAGATCCGGTACAACGACCGGTCGACCGGCGCGCCCACCTCCCGGCGGATCCGCGCGATCGTCGCCTGCCCGCACGGGCAGTGGCAGTGGTTGGACACAGGCTGGGCGATCGACGATCCCGGCCAGCTCGCCCCCGCCCATCACCTGGAGCCACCGACTCCGGAACTGCTCTACGACGTGCGATGGCACTGGGGACCGGACAACTTCGGCATGAACTACCGGGCCGAGATGCCGCACTGGAAGCTCCTCGCCTGGTGCGCCACCGAGGACTGGGCCACACGGATCGCCGAGGCTGCGATGGCCTGGGACGACGAGCGCCTGCTCGCCGCCCAGGTCCAGCGGCCCGGACCCAGCGGTCGCGAGCTCGTGCTGACCTACGTCCCCGAACCCCACCGCACTCGACCGCAGCGTTCGTACGCTCCTGCCTCCGACGCGCGCGACTGGCCGCCCTCGACACCACCGACCGCGATGCCGCTCGGCGCCCCCGACGACCGCGGCAAGTGGCCGCTGCACGAACTGCGCGTACACACCGGTGCCGCGGACGCGTCCTGGGAAACGGTGTGCTGGTGCTACGACCCCTTCGCCGCGCTCGGGGTGGCGGCCGACCTCGGCGTCGGACTGGCCGGATACCCGTACCGCTTCGCCGAGGTCTGGGGCGCGAACGAACGCACCGCCGGCGGCCGGTGGGCACTTGACTCCCGCGTGCCCGCACCGTCGCAACACGATCTACCTGCTAGTTCAGGGTAAAAGGCACGTTCCACGTGGACCGTCTCGACATTGCGGCGACCCGATCTACTGATCGCCGGGATCGAGCAGGAACGGGAACGTGGCGGATCCGCCGGTCAAGGCGTTGTTCGCCTTCGCGGCCTGGACCGCGGCCTGCATCTTCAACGTGTGGCCGTACCGGACGTGGCTGGCGACGTTGGCCAGCTGCGGATCGACGAGGGCAGCGGGGCCCGGTGGGCACAGGCCGCAGTGCTCGCAGACGACCTCGACCGCTTCAGCCGGCACCTGGGTGACCTTGCCGCAGGTGGCTCGCGGGCAGGTGATCTCGCTGTCGTGCGGCAGCAGGTCGAACGGCGTCACCTGGTGCTCGGTGCCGCATTGGGAGCAGCGCAGGGTCGCCGGCACGGTCCAGTCCACGCTGCGGTCGAGGTTCATTCGGTAGGAGACCGAGGTCGGCGAGGCCACCAGCTCGCAGGACGGGCACCGGGCGTACCAGGTGTCCACAGCGCTTTTGACCAGCGGGTAGGCGACGACCGCCTGCGGCTCGATCGTCGTCGGCACCGCGGCGGCCGCTGGGGCGGCTGGCAGTACGGCCTCGATCCGGTCGGCGGGCTGGTCGTAGGCGGCGGCCAGGGCGGCCGCGACGCGGGCGCGGCTTTCCGGCGAGCTCCAGGTCGTCGGAAGGCGTCCGGCTTCGGTTTCGGCGAGCAGCCAGCTCGAGACGCGCAGCTGCGGGCGGGTGAGCAGCGGCCGCAGGCGCGTCACGGCGGCCCGCTGGGTGAGGCCAGCGCCGCGGCGAAGAGCGGCGAGGTCGGCCGCGGCGGTCTCGCCGATGGTCAGGTCCCGGATCTCGCACCCGAGCGCGGCGGCCAGCTGCGCGATGCGCGCCGGCTCCGGAGTCGCGGCGCCCTGCTCGTACTTGATGAGCTGGCGCCGGGTGGTGCCGACTCCGGCGGCGAGCTCGTCGAGCGAAAGCCCAGGGCGCTCGCGGTCGTGCCGCGGTGCCGCCTCGCGGATGCGCTTCATCGCTTCGCCGTCGAAACTGGCCTGCCCTCGCATCCAACCAGTCTAAAGGACACGTGTCTTTTAGCTTGATTGTGCTGGTGATGATCAGTTCCGAAATGCTCCCCTGCCGGTGCGACCGAAGCAGGACGACCCGGCTGGCGACCGCCTACTCCGTGGGCTCCTCATCCAGGCCCATTCGGTGTCGGAAGCCCGGATCGCCGACGACCTCGCCCGCGTCGATCCGCATCGCGGCGGTGTCGAATTCTCGGCCGCCGCCGACGTGTTCGATGAAGTTGGCTTGGTCGAGCTGATCGACGGGCGCGAACCGCCATCCAACGGGGAACGGGTCATTCGGCGCGTCGTTCGTCACGAACCACAGCCGCCACGTGCGTCCGCGGCTGTCGTCGCCCTCGTAGATGTAGGTGTCACCGGCCCAGATCGGCGTCCATACCGGCAATTTCGTCCGGTCACTCATGGCCGTAGCCCGTCGGCGTAGGCACGCGCGCCCGGTCGCTAAGCGCGCTGACGTCGATCGTGGCCGAGGTCTTGGTGATGCCACCCGGCCTGATCCCTCCAGCGTTGTCGCTGTCCTCGGGCAGGGAGCGCACGCTGACGGTGCGGCCGGCCGGTGCGAGCACGGTGGCGTTTCCGTCGGGGTGCACGCACAGCGTGTACCCGGCGAGTTCGACGTGCTCCTTGCCCTCGAAGTCGGCCAGGTCGCCGGGCAGTTCGTCCAACGGAATGGCGATCACCGGGTACCGCTCGCCCCGCTGCCAGATGTGCGGAGAGGTCTGGCCTTCCAGGTGAGACAGCCGGAGCCGGGCCTGGAACCGGACACGAGGCTCGGGATAGCCGGGCACGGTCTGCGGGTTGGTGACGGCGAACGCGGCCACGATCCGCTTCTGATGGGCGGCGTAGACGCAGACGACCCGGCCGGGGTCGATCTTGCGGGTCTCCAGGTTCCAATCGCCAAGCGCGACGTCCTGGGCGGTCGCCTCCCCGCGTTGCACTTCAGGCCAGCGGTTGCGGACGTTCACCACGAGCGCCAACTCTTCCACTGCCACACCTCCGATCCCCTATATAAGCCACTATAGAAGATAGTGACCCATAAAGGCTAGTAGCCCCTGGTGACCACCGACCCGGAACCGGCGAAGCCCAGAGAAGCGCCCCTGTGACGTGATGACAACAACCATGATCAGCGAAATTCGTTATTGCTGGTCAGGGCGCATCAGCGGTGGCAAATACGGTGGTCGGGTCATGGGCGACCAGCGCCATGAGTGCTTGCTCTGCGTACCGCGTCAGCGACACTCTGGGGCCCATGACGACCGAGGCGGCGGGCTACCGGAGTGTGTTCGCGGTGGCGCAGTTCCGCCGGTTGTGGGTCGCGCACGTGCTGTCGGTGGCCGGGGACCAGCTGGCTCGGGTCGCGCTCACGGTGCTCGTGTACGACAGGACCCGGTCGTCGGGCCTGGCCGCACTCACCTACGCGTTGACGTACTTGCCCGATCTCGTCGGCGGCGCGGCGCTGGGTGGACTGGCCGACCACTTCCCGCGCCGGACCGTGATGGTTTGCGCCGATCTCGGGCGCGGCGTCATGGTCGCGCTCATGGCGGTGCCGGGTGTGCCGCTGCTGGTGCAGGTCGCGCTGCTCGCCGTCGTGCAGTTGCTGGCCGTGCCGTTCTCGAGCGCGCGGCAGGCAGTGCTGCCGGACATCCTGACCGGAGACGAGCTCGCCGTCGGGATCGGCGTGCTGTCGATGACCTACCAGGCTGGGCTCGTGCTGGGGTTCGGCGGTGGCGCCGCGGTGGTCGCCGGGCTGGGGACGTCCGGGGCGTTGTGGGTCGACGCGGCTACGTTCGCCGTCTCCGCCGCGGTGATCCGGTTCGGGCTGACCGCGCACGCGCCGCCGCGCGAGCACGCGGCCGGCGAGGGGCAGTGGGCGAAGATCCGGGCCGGTTGGCGGGTGGTGGCCAGAGACGCCCGGCTGCGGTCGTTGCTGACGTTGGCATGTTGCTCGGGCTGGTACGTCGTGCCGGAGGGCCTGGCCGTGCCCTACGCCGCGCAGCTGGGCGTCGGCTCCGCCGCGATCGGGTGGCTGCTCGCGGCCAACCCGCTGGGGATGGTGGCCGGCATGCTGCTGTTGAAGCGGCTGGCTCCGGATCGCCGGCTGCGACTGCTCGGCCCGTTGGCGGTGGCGACCAGCCTGGTGCTGCTGCCGACCGGCTGGGGCCCGGGAGTCGTGGTCAGCGTCGTGCTGTGGGCGGTGTCGGGCGCGTGCTCGGCGCACAACATCATCATCCAGTCCACCTACGTGGCGACCGCGCCGGCGGAGATGCGCGGGCGCGCGGTCGGGCTGGCGATGGCCGCCCTGCGGGCAGCGCAGGGCGTGGCCATCGTGCTGGCCGGGCTACTGGCCCAGCTGCTGCCGCCCTCGCTGGTGATCGCCGCGGCCGCGGCCGCCGGCGTGCTCATGGCCGCCGCGGCCGCGGCGGCGTGGAGACGTGCGGCCTCGTCCGCGCCGTCACTCCCGGCGCGGAACGAGGCCGACGACCTCGGGCAGTGAATGCTCTCGAAGGACAGATTGGGCATGCAGGGGAGCTGCCCCTGTCCTACTTGGTCGTCCAGTTCACGTCGCGCATGAGGTTCACCTCCTCGAGGGATGCCGTGCGGCCTGTTCACGGCCGACGACGGGTTGACCTGAGCTGTCGGACCGACCGACCTGGTCGGCCGGGGTCACCAGTTCACGTCCTTGCGCATGGCAGGGCACCTCCTCGACAGGCGTCATCCAGCCCAGACGGGGCTGTTCAGCGGTGTGGGGCAGCGGAACCGACGTCAGGGCCTGGTCGGCCGCGTCGGGGCTGGGGTCACCAGTTCACGTCGCGCATGGCGGGCACCTCCTCCGGCAGGAAGAGCTTGTCCGTTGGGCTATCCGGGTGCATTCCCGGCGGCGTAGACCATCGTCCCTGGTCGCAGCGGGGACGCCGCGTACAGATTCGGTTACGGTGGCCTGGGGGTGCAGACACGCTGCGCTCTTTATGCAGGTGGGGACTAGTGCAGGGGCGGATCGGAAGACCATACAGATGGGTCACGGGCCTAGCCCTGTGGCAGGTCCCGTCGCACGTGCGCACCTACGTCCTGGCCGTCTACGGCGTCGCCATCGCGGCGGCCACTTCGACGGCCTTCCTGATGCCGGTCACCCGCCTCGACCTGCTGCGCTTCGGCGTGCTGGCCCTGTGCGCCGTGGTCTACATCGAGTTCACCCGCCGCATTGAACGCCAACGCGAGTACTGGCGCGGGAGCACCGCGCCGTACCTGGACACCAAGAGCGTGTGGAGCTTCGCCGCGGTGCTGGTGCTGCCGCCGGTGATGGCGTCGGCGATGGTCGTGCTGACCTACGCGGTCGCGTGGTGGCGGATCTGGCCGCACGAGCGCCCGGTCCCGCTCTACCGCTGGGCGTTCAGCGGCGCCACCGTCGTGTGCGGCACCCAGGCCGCCGTCGCGGTCCTCGCGCTCGGGATGCACCACTACCCCGGCGTCCCGGACGCCGCGGTGCCGGCCGGGCTGATCGACCTCGTCGTGGTCGCCGCGGCCGCCGCGCTGCGCTGGCTGGTCAACGCGTCGATGGTGATGGCCGCGATCCTGATCAGCAACGCGAAAGCCGACATCCGCGACCTGTTCCGCAACTTCGCCGAGCACCTGTCCGAGGCCGGCACGATGGGCCTCGGCGTGGTGGCGGCCACCCTGGTCGTCGGTCACCCGGTCGTGCTGGCCGGCGTTGTCGTCGCCCTGGTCGCCATGCACCGCAGCCTGTTGCTGCACCAGTTCCAGCACAAGGCGCGCACCGACACGAAGACCGGGCTGGCGACCGCCGGCTGGTGGCGCGAGCTCGCCGAACAGGCGCTCGCCCGCGCTCAGGACCGCGACGGCACGCTGGGCGTGATGCTGGTTGACCTGGACCACTTCAAGACCATCAACGACAAGCGCGGCGGACACCTCGTCGGCGACCAGGTCCTCGCCGCGGTTGGCGACGCATTGCGCGAGGAAACCCGTGAACAGGACATTTGCGGCCGTTTCGGCGGTGACGAGCTCGCGATCGTGATCCCCGATGTCAGCTCGCCGCGCAACCTGCTCGCGGTCGCCGAACGCATCCGGCGCCGTATCCACTCGGTGGTCGTGGAGATCCCCGGCGAGGACGGCCAGGGCCCGCTCGAGCTCACCGGTCTGACGGTGTCGATCGGCGCCACCCTGTTTCCCGCGCCCGACGTCGAGGACATCGACGATCTGCTGCGGCGAGCCGACACCGCGCTCTACGAGGCCAAGGAGGGCGGCCGGGACCGCACCTGCCTCAGCCCGTCTCCGACGCCGATTCCGACCCAGGCGGCCGGAAGCTGATCCAGGCCGCGGCCCTGGGAGCTGGCTGGCTTTCAGATATGCGCCGGGCCTACGCCCCGGCCGTGATGGCGCGCAGTCCGCGGAGCGGGACCGATGTGCGGCTCGGTGTGAGGAGCAGGCCGTCCTTGGTGACCCTGACGCTGGCCTCCGGGTAGATCGCGCGCACCGAGGCCATGGCGGCGACGACCGCTTTGCGGAAGTTCGCCATGCCCTTCACGTCGTCGGCGTAGTCGCTGCCGAGCTGGGCGCGCAGAGCCAGCCACGGCACCAGGGACGGTTCTTGCAGGTAGCTGAACCGGTAGGTCAGCCACACGTAGAGGTCCATAGCCATCGCCGCGCCGAGCCATCGCATGATCGCCCAGTCGACGGGCACCGGGCTCGCGCGAACGTACCGGTAGAACTCGTCCGAGAGCACGATGGTCGAGGGCATCATCGCGATCTGGCCGTCCGGGCCGGGTTTTCCCCAGTACAGGTCCCAATGCGAGGCCACCAGGAACCGGTGCCCCTCGTCGTGCCCGGCCCGGGTGACGTTGATGGTGAACGACGACTCGAGCAGGTTCAACGCTTGCTCGCGGAACCGGCCGGCCGGGCCGCTGGAGCCGCCGGTGTTGCCGATGCCGAGTTCGGACAGGAACCCCTTCGCGGTGTCGCCGAGGGGAATCACCGCCCCGTTCGTGCGCACGGCCTGAGTGGCCAGCCAGGCGACGAGGAGCCGCGGGTAGGACCCGAAGGGGAACATCGGCGTTCCGGCCTTGCCGTTCGGACCGTCGGTGACGATGCGCGGGGTCAGCAGGAGTTCGGTGTCGCCGTTGCGTCGGCTCCACACCAGCGTCCCGGGCTTGGGCCGGTTGTAGGGCAACGACACCTGCGCCATGACCCGCGGCAGGTACCCGATGTCCTGGTGGCCTTGTTGGTTGGCCTCCCAGATGGCAGCAGCTTCTCGCGCCCGTTCCAGGTCGGTGGTTTTGCTGCGCGCCACCGGGACAGCCTATGAGTCGGACGTCCAACGCCCGCAGACCTGGGTCTCGCACGGCGCGTCGCCGGGGGCGACCGAACGCATATCTGCAAGCGCTCACGCTCTGAACAGGGCGAACTCCAGGGCGGTCGCCCCGAGAAGGGGTCGTTGCTCCCACCCCAGCCCACGACGCGGCGGCGCATATCTGGAAGACCATCGCCGGCGGAAGAGCACGACGCTGTCGACGCATATCTGCAATCCGGCTGCTCAGGATGCCTTCCGACGCCAGCGGACGTGGTCGCTCGAGCCCAGCCACCGAGGCACCGCAGCGACACCTGGTCATGGCCGACGACGTCTCGCCCCCGGACGCATATCTGCAAGCGACGCATCCGAGCCGTTTTATCCCAAATGCGCTATTCAGAGCGGGCGGGACGCGCATCCCGTGCGGCTCAGGCACCGGCGCGCGCATATCCAGAAGCGCACGCTGGGTCCGCGTCGGCCGCCTCGGCATGATGACGGGGAGCGGGATTCACCCTGCCGGGGACGGTGGCGACGGTTGTCCACGCATACTTGGAAGCCCACGGACAGGTTGTCCACAGAGGACCGTCCGCCGTCGAGGTTGTCCACGCATATTCGTGAGCGACCATGATCCGAAATCGCCAGGTCGCGACGCATACTTGCAAGACAGCGACGCATACCCGAAAGACGCCACGGGCACGTTGCCGCAGGTCAGAGGCCGGTTTTTGCCGGTCCCCTGTAGTTCTTTTCCTGTAGATCTTTACCTGTAGTAGTAGGCGGTCGAACCTGTGGATGACTTCGGCCGCAACGCTGTCCCAGGTGGGTGTTCACCCGGCGGCGAGGTCTGGGCCTCGCGTAGCGAACTCGTCCCGCACCTGGGCGAACAGGTCTGGATCGGCGAGTAGGTCAGCGCCGGCGCAGGCCAGCGCGGTGGCCATCTGCGTCATCGCGGTGTGGGCGCGTGGCTGGATGACGGCCTCGGCCATCGCGCGGGAGTGCGTCGGCGTCCCGGCATCCATGACCTGGATGTACGGGTGGATCGCGGGCAGGGCGAGCGAGACGTTGCCGATGTCGGAGGAACCGGTGCCGCCACGCAGCACGGGCTGATCGACGGTGACGCCTTGGCGACGCAGGTGGTGAGCGACGCGGTCGGCGATGGTGTGGTTGTTCTTGCGCTCGCGGTAGACCAGGCCGGCGGTGATGCTGACGGTGGTCCCGGTCGCCGCGGCCGCGGCGTGGGCGACGGCGATGACGCGCTCGCGCAGGTCGTCGAGCTCGGCCGTGGTGGCGGCGCGGACGGTGAACTCGGCGCGGGTGTAGTCGGGGATGACGTTGGCGGCCTGGCCGCCGTCGGCGATGATGCCGTGCATCCGGCTGGTCTCCGGGACGAACTGGCGCAGGGCGTCGACGCCGGTGAAGAACTGGATCACCGCGGCGAGCGCTGATCGGCCGTCTTGCGGGCTGCCGGCGGCGTGGGCGGCGACGCCGTGCCATTCCAGGGTCAGGTGCACCGAGGCGGTGGCGTGCCGGATCGGCCAGGTCCGGTCGGAGGGGTGGAACATCAGGGCCGCGTCGATGTCGGCGAACGCTCCGGCTTCGAGCAGGAGCACCTTGCCGCCGGCGCCTTCTTCGCCGGGCGTACCGATGCACGCGACGGTGCCCGGTATCTCGGGCGCTGCGCGGCGTAGCGCTGTGGCCGCACCGACCGCGCCGGCGGCGATCAGGTTGTGTCCGCAGCCGTGGCCGATGCCCGGCAGCGCGTCGTACTCGGCGAGGAAGGCGATCACCGGGGTCGCGTCGCCGGCGTCGGCGCGGAAAGCGGTGTTCAGGCCACCGTAGGGCTGAGTCACCTCGAAGTCGTCGGCGAGGAACGTGAGCAGCCGCTGGACCGCGCGGGTTTCCTGCATCGCCAGCTCGGGATGTGCGTGCAGGTCGCGGCTGAGGTCGATCAGCGCGGCGGACATCCGCGCGACTTCGGTGTCGATGCGCTGGTGTACCTCGGTCGGGGCGCCGGCCATCGAGGTGTCCTCCTTGTGGTCGGGTGCGAAGCGGGGTGCTCCGGCCGGGCCGGAGCCCCTTCATCCTCCCTGCGGCCACGGTCGTGCAGGACTTGCGCTTCGCCTGCCGGTGCGGGCTCGTAGGGTGGTACGTCTGCTCGCACGTGGCGGAAGTGGAAGGGGTTGAGCGTGGCGGCCGATCTGGAAACGCTGGTGGCGCAGGTGTGGAGCCCGGATGTGCGGCCGCTCGCCGAAGAAGCGTGGCGCTGCTACAACGCCGGTGCGATCCGCGCGAGCATCGCCGCGACCTGGTCGGCGGTGAGCGCGGACATCATCGTGAAGCTGATCCGCCTGGCCGATGAAGGCGACAAGGGCGCCCAGGCGTTCCGCCGGCAGGTCACCGACGCGCAGGAGAAGGGGCTCAAGCCCGAGGGTGTGCGCGCCATGCAGGCGATCGAAGCCTCCCTGGTCGACAAGGCCGTGGAGTTCGAGCTGATCGACACCATCGGCAAACGCGAACTGGACCGCATCCGGGAGGACCGGCACCTCTGCTCGCACCCGTCGCTGCGGATGGAGGGCGAGGTGTACAACCCTCGGCCCGAGGCCGCCCGCGGCCACCTGGCCATCGCGCTGGCCACGTTGCTGGTCCACCCGCCCACGCAGGGCCGCAAGCTGGTGGAGGAGTTCAAGAACTTCATCTGCGACCCGCTGTTCGCCTCGTCCGCGGCTCACATCCGCGCCGCGTTCCATGACCGCGTCCGGGCCGCCACCCGCAAGAGCATCATCAAGATCGCCGCGTTGGCCGCGATGCTCGAGCTCGACCCGGACGGCCGGATGCCGGCGGACGTGCACGCCGACCGGATGGCGTTCGCGTTGCGCGCCTTCTCCGAGGTAGCTCGCGACACCGTTCGCGACGCCGTGGGCGAGACCCGCGAGCGGTTTCAGGTTCTCGACGGCGCGGTCCAGCTGCGGGCCTTGGTCCGCATGGCCGACGACGACTACTTCTGGATCTCGGTGGATCCGGCGCTGGCGACGCGGTTCCAAGCGCTGCTCAACGCTCCTGTCACGGTGGGCCAGTGGGATCCGCTGCCGCCGGAGGTCGCGTCGTGGCTGGCGCTGGTGGGCAGCACCTACGCCCGCGGTCGCTTGCCCGGCCTGACGGTTCGCTTCGACCAGCTCGGCGACTTCCACCGCCAGCAGGTCATCGCCGCCCGGCCGTGCGAGTTCTTCCTGCCGAAGGTGATCGAGATGCTGCGGACCGCGGGCAGCTGGCGCACCGGCGAGCAGGTGGGTCGTCTGCTGGTGCAGCACGCGGCGTTCCTCTCGCTCGACACGCTCGCGGAAGCGCTCACCGTCTGGTGCGGCAACAGCCAGTGCCGAGACGCGGCAGAGATGCCGGGCCTGGCCGTGCAGCTGCTGCACGCGACCGCTCATCTCGGCGTCGCCCGTGGGCCGCTGTTCAGCGACTTCGTCGCCAAGTGCGAGTTCGCCGCCGGGGAAGGCGAGTACTACAGCTACCCGGACCTGAAATCGGCGCTGCGCAACCTGGTGCTCCTGGCGCCCGCAGCTACGATGCCGTGATGACCGATCAGCCGGCCAGCGAGGAACCAGCGCCTGCGATGATCCTGCCGCGGGTGCTCATCCTCGACTTCGTCGCCCCCTCGGCCTATGCCGAGGACGGCGCATCACCCCGATCGAGCGGTAGGCCAACCTCGACTCTGCCACCGATCCTCGGGCCCGGCGCCATCACCAAGACGACCATGACGGCACGGCTGCCGTTCGTGACGCGCTGAACGTGGCGAGCGGTAAGCCCAGGCCGGGGGACCAGACCACGAGGCTGTTGTTCGGTAGCGCGAACCGGTGCGCGTTCCCGAACTGCCCCGAACTGCTGGTGCAGCGCTACGAGGGGATCATGACGGTCACCGTCGAGGTCGCGCACATCCGTTCGGAGAAGCCGCGGGGTCCTCGGCATGTACCCGGTTACCAACCGGTCCACGAGTTCGAGAACCTGCTTTTGCTATGCCTGAAGCACCACAAGATGGTCGACGACAACCCCGACGTCTTCCCGATCGAGTTGCTGGAGGAGTGGAAGGAGATCCAGGTCGGGCAGGTCGGAACCGCTCTGGACGAGGACGTCGTGGCCGCGTTGCGCCAGCAGGTCTCCACCTTGAGCGAGACGGTCGCCGCGCTGACTGGCTCCGCGTCCGCGCGGACCGCGAAGGTACAGCTGCTCGCCGGGCGCGGGAGTGACCGCGAAGCGGCGATGATGCCGCTGGATGTGTACCGGCGGGTCACCTTCGAGAACGTCCCGTCGATCGTCTACCTCGGCGTGGAGGTCAGCGACCACGGCCTGCTCCGGGTCCGGCAGGCCGGCCTCGAGTTCGACTTCGGTGAAGCCAGTGCGGAGGCGATGGCGATCTACCTGCTGCCGTCGGAGATCCTGAGCCGGGACGAGCAGCACGAAGTGCGGCTGGTCGACCAGGATCGGCTGCGGGCCAGCATGCTCAAGCTCGGCCGGGCCACCAAGCGGCTGCCGCTGCGGTTCCGCGGATTCGTGCAGCTCGACGACGGCCGCCAGGTCAGCGGGGTGTGGACGCCGATGCTGGAGCTGCCGATCTGGCGCGACGAGATCACCGAGGAAGACGTACAGCGCTTGATGCGCCGCCCCTCGACGTCCTGATGAGCGGAGGACGCGGACGTCGCGGCTAACTGACCTGCGGTGCGGCTTGTTCTCGCAGCTGGGCCGCCATGCGTTGTGCCGTGGTGTTGAGGATGCCTTCCGCGCCGGTCGGGTCGTCGGCTGGCCGCGCGGCCAGCAACTCCAGCAGATCGGCCAGGGCGACGGTGGCGGTGCGGCCGAGTTCGACCTGCGTGAGGCCGTCGGGGGCGAAGATGTCGCTGGCGAGGTTCGCGGCGTGTTCCCGGCGGCGTTCCGGGGTCAGGTCGGCGAAGTTCATGATCCGGAGCGTAGGGGAGTCCGCGCCGGCAGGAACGGCAAGCGCTGGTGATGACCTCATCGGGGAAGTTCTTCCCGGTCGGTGCCGTACACCAGGCTGACGACGTTCACGGTGGTCACAGCACCGGCCGCCTGCTCGACGACACCCAGTACGTCGGCGACGTGGGCACGCACCTGCTCGGACAGCAGCTGCGTCTCGTTGTCGGCGGACCAGCGGGACGCGGTCACCGTGACATCCACGCGCAGGGCCATCGCGGTGTCCGCGAGCTGCGGAGCTTCCTGGGGGCGGTCCGTCAGGCTCACCACGACCGCCCCGCCGGCGGCGCGGACCTTCTCCGAACGGACGATCGCCTGCTCGATCCGGTCCGTCAGCTCGGCGATGGACGGACTGGCCGCGGGGTCCTGCGTCTCTGGCCGGCGATGCGGGTACGTTGCGACGTCGACCCGCAGGCCGACCGTGACCGGCTGTCTGGGAGCTGGGGGTCGCCCGCCGAGCGCTTCCAGGTATGCGCACAGCTGGTCCCGGACCTCGGTGTCCCCCCATCCCCATTCCCGGGCCAGGGCAACCAGGTGCGGATCGTCGCGCCGCACCTGGAGCAGCTGCTCGTCGGTGACGTCGAAGGCGACGTTCCCGACGGTTTCGTCGCGCATGCGCGCGAGGTCGTCGGCGCTGGGCTGGTCCATCGCGGTGCTCTCCTTGGCGTCGGGTCGCTGTGGTCTCGGATGCCCGGCGGAATCAGGGAATTCAGGTTCCCATGGAATTCGATGATCAGCGGCGGTGTGGCGGGTTGTAGCTGTTCAGCGGGCGGGGACGGCGGAGGTGTCGGTGGTGGTGACCACGAGGGCCAGGCGGTGACGGCGGGGCAGGAACCGGACGTCGCTGGTGGGCCAGTCGTCGCGGCAGAGTCCGGCGGGCGGCGGGGTCCAGCCCGGCCTGGCCCACCGGTACAGCCGTTGCAAGGGGTCGAGGGCGAAGTAGCGCGGGAGCCAGCCGCCGGTGTTGGGGATCGGCGGGTCCAGTGGTTCGCCGCGGGCGTCGAGCTGGAGGCGTACGCGGTCGGCGTCGTCGTGGTGGCGGCGGCAGAAGGTGTGCAGGGCAACGATGTGGCCGGTGGCTAGGTCCCGCTCCTCGACGCTGATCGTGGCGTGGTTGCCGCACACCAACCGCGTGCCGGGCGGCGACTGCGGGACGCTGGCCGCCACGGCGCTGCGCGGGCGGTACGGGCGCACGCGCGGGCCCTGGCAGGTCATGCCGGAGCGCAGCTGGTGCTCGCGGCCGGGTTCGTAGCGCGGAGCGTCGGCGGCGAGGGCCAGCTTGTGCCGCCACCGGCCGAGCTCGTCGCGGCCGAGCAGCAGGGCTGCTCGGGTGAGGCTGCTCGCGGCGTCGGGAGCGTGCCGGGCCGGGTCGCGCAGGTTCACCCATGCCAGGGCCAGGGCGAGCTCGCGGACCTCGGTCGGGAGCTGGTCGGCGTAGATCCGGGCGACCAGGTCGTCGTGGTGCTGGAGGTCGGCGAATTCCCGCTGGGCGTCGCGCTGGGTCAGTTCGGCCATCGGGTCACCTCCTCCAGCATCAGGCAGGACTCCAGGTCCGCGTCCGCGATGGTGTAGAGCGGCACCGGCCAGTCGTCGGCCACGCGGACGGTGCCCTGCACTGCGAGGAGGGTGACCATCTGCTCGGCGTCCGGGCCCTGAACAGCGACAATGTCGAGGACCCAGGGCGGCTGCCCGAGCGGGTTGCGCACGGTCGTCCCCGGTCGCAGTTGCCCGGCTCGGGGATCGGCGCCGGTCACGCGCCCGCGTTCTGGGCCTGGCGGACGGGGCCGGCGACCGCGGCGTGGGCGCCGTAGGTCGGGACGTAGGTGCCCAGCCGCTGCCAGTCGTCGGTGAGGGTGAAGCCTCGCTCGGCCAGCAGCTGCGCGGCCGCGGCGGTCAGCACGGCGGCGCTGGCCCGCTCCTGCTCGGTACCCAGCTCGGTGAGGCTGGTGCGCGGCGCCGGCTGGTGCTCGATGCGCTGTTCCAGGGGCAGGGCGCCGCCGGGGCCGTCGACGCGCACGGTGGAGGTCTCGTCGGTGATGCGGGTGATCGTGGCGTAGAGCGACATCGTGGTCCTCCTGGTCGAGTGTTGGTGGCCGTCGGCCGGTGGCGGTGGAGCGCGTCCCGGTGGCGCGGGCGGCGCCGGGCTGGTCAAGCGGGGTGTGCTTGACCAGCCCGGCGTGGCTCGCGCAGGGTCCGCGCGGTCCACCGCCACCTGGTGCCGGTTACTCGACCTCCTCCAACAGGGCGCGGAACTCGCGACGCAGCTCCGCCAGCCGGCCCGCGCGGTCCTCGACGTCGTCCTCGCCGGCCAGCGTGATGGTTCGGGCCAGGGCGGCGCGCAACGCGCGGACCAGACCGGCCTGCTCGCGCCGCGCGGTCTCGGCGGTTTCGGCGCGCTGGGTGAGCCCGCCGAGCTGTTGGTGCAGCTGGCCGATTTGGTCGGCGTGTGCCCGCCGCTCGGCATCGCGGGCGGATTCGGCCTGTTCACGGACCTGCTCGACGGCGGCGTTGAACTCGCGGCGCGCCTGTTCGAGTCGCTGGTCGAAGTCGGCGCGGGCATCGTCGAGGGCGCGCTGCTGCTCGCCGGCGCGGCGCTCCAGCTCAGCGGCGAACTCCTCGCGCAGCGTGCGTTCCAGCTCGGCGGCCTGGGCGACGGCGGCGTTGGCGCGTTCCGCCTGAGCCTCGGCGCGCTGCTTCTGCTCCTCGGTCGCGGCGCGGGCTGCGGTCAGCTCGCCTTCGGTGCGGGCGAGGTCGCCGGCGGCCTTCTCGGCCTTTTCGGCCAGGGCCTCGATGCGTTCGTCGGCGCGTTCCAGGTTGTCCTGGAGCTCGGTGACCCGGCCTTCGGCGCGCTCTTCGGCCTTCTCGGCGCGCTCCTTGGCCAGGCGGTCGCGGCGCGCGGCGTCCTCGGCGGTTTCCGCCCGTGTCTCGGCGGCGGCCTTGGCGGCCTCGGCGTCGACGGCGACCTGGCGTGCGGTCGCGGCGTTGCTCTTCTCCGTGGCCGCCTCCTGTAGCGCGGTGTCGCGGGCGGCGTGCGCGGCCGCCACGTCCTGCGCGAGCTGGGCGCGGACGCCGCCCAGGCCGTCGAGCAGGCTGGTGATGGGCCCCAGGACGGCCTGAACAGCGGGGATAGCGGTATCGACGAGTTCGCCCAGTTCGACGACGTCGAGGTCGGGGACGCCGACCGGTCCTTCGGCGTCGGCTCCGGTCTGGAGGCGGATGACCGCGGCGAGATCGCGCTCGGAGCGCGCCATCTGCCCGCAGGTCTTCAGCACGCCGGGCTCGACCTCCCAGGACGTGACGTCCTTCGAGCAGTACTCGGACTTCTTCCCGGCACGCTGCTCGTCGGGCAGCGGCTTGCGGCAGCGGGAAAACCCGCAGCGACGGACGTGCGCCTCGTTGAACGCGACGGCGGAGACCGGATCCAGCCGCGCCGGCCGGGTTCGCGCCGCGACCGCGGCGACCTCCGCGGGCCCCACGTGGCGGGCATAGCCGCGTCGGCCCTCGCCGTCGACGAAGACCCCGGGCTCGGTTGCCCCGGCGGATTCCGCCGCCAGCTCGGCCGCAGGGCGGCCGGTGAGGTCGGCCTGCGCTGCGAAGAACGCGCCCGCCGGGTCGGACGTCGACGGGCCGTCTGCGCCGCCTTCACCAGCGACGGGGCCGCCGGGCCGCTCGCCGCGAGCACCGGAATCGCCGGTCGCCGCGCCGGGATCGGCGGGCGCGCGGTCCGCCGCTGAGCGTTCTTGCTGGTCAGCGGGCTGCTCGCCCTGCTCATCGGTCATGGTCGCTACCCTACCACGATTTGATTCGAGTTCGTAACTGGGTTGATTGTGAATCCGAATCGAATCATGTAACCTTGTGGCAGTGGTAGATAAGCACGGTTATCTACTACTCTGGGTCGGAACGACGGGAGGAGGCGCTGTGAGCGCTCTGGAGGGCACCGAAAACATGGACCCCGACCTCGGCGGCGCCGGACGGCCCGTCGAGGACCAGGCGGACGCACAGCGGGAGTTCGCGCTGACGCTGGAGCACGCCGAGAGCGCCGCCCGGCGGCTCGCGGCCGACCTCGCCGAGATGCAGCGCAACATCGGACGAACTGGCGCCCCCGGGCCGAGCGGCTACGCCACCGCGGCAGAAGGCGCCGCCGTCGCGGTCCGGCTGCTCAGCCAGCTCGCGGTCGACGCCGCGCCCGACCGGATCGTCGCCGCGGCCGCCATCTTCGACAGCTTCCTGCCCAGCCGGGGTGACGGCGCGAGGGCGGCGTGAGCACGCCGGCACCGGGCGAGCACCGGGGAGAGCAGCCGGAGGACCACCCCGGCGAGCCGACCCCCGCGGTAGGCGGCCGCGAGTCGAGCGCCCGCGGCGTCGGGTCGCTGGCCGCGGGCGTCGCCGTCGCCGCCGCGGCGGTCGTCCTGGGTACGGCCCTGTTCTTCGTGGTCACCCCCGCCGAGCACTTCGCCACCGGGATCGGCGTTGTCGCCGCCGTGGTCGCGGCCGCAGCGCTGACGTTCTGGTGGCGGGGTGCGGCCCGGAGCCGACGGCACCGTGGAAATGCGACTCCAAGCCCTCTGAACAGCACGAACGCGAGCCAGCAGACCGACGAGGAAGGAACCGCGCGATGAAGCCGTTCCGCCGGCGCCGCAGGAGCCCGTACGCGCCGGAAGCGGAGGCCGTGATCGCCGGCGCCCAGATGACCGGGCGCGCGCTGGCCGACGCCACCGCGGAGTTCGTACGCATCTACGGCCAGGAACCGTCGCCGGAGACCATCCATGTGCCCTCGGAGCGCGGCGACCTTCCGCAGCTGGAGACCGCGTCGCGTCCCGCTCCGGCCGAGACCGACGCTGAACAGGCGCAACCGACCGCGGGCACGGAATCCGAGGGGCGCTGACCGAGGATGAGCACACCCGACGACTTCACGGTCGGCGACGACGGCCGGATCAACACGCTGCCCGCGCCGGACGTCCTGCTGCGCGATCACGCTGATCTCTGGGGCAGCGACTACGCGGAGTTGGTTCGCCGAGCCGCCGACCTGCAAATCCGGGCCTGGGCAGACGAGACGATGCGCCCGGAGCTCTACCGGCAGCTCGACCCGCTGTGGCACACCGCGAGGGACCTGCTGCTGGCAGCCGGCGCCGAGTCCACGCAGCAGGCGGCGCAGGACAAGGCGGGGCTGGACATCCGCCAGGTCGCGCTGTCCCGGTGGCGCACCGGAGACCGTCCACCGCGTGGCGGTGATCGAGCGTGATCGGGTCGGAGACCAGCGACACCCGCGCTGCCGAGCCCGCCGAGGAGCAGGAGCGCGGCGATGCGGACGTCGAGTCGCGTGTCGCCGCGCTCGAGGACGAGCGGCGCCGCCTGCTGGCGCGGCTGGCGGATATCCGCGCCGAGCTGGCCGACCTGCGTACCCCGCGCACGTGGCAGATCGCCCCGCCGGCGCAGTGGTCGCAGGTGCGGCTGAGCCTGGAGGACGTGGAGGCGGTGCTGCGTAGTGATCCGGAGGCGGAGTGGACTTTCGCGTCGCTGCACCAGCACTTTCCCGATGCCTCGGACGGGCAGCTGCGTCGGCAGCTCGGCCGGCTGGTCAAGCGCGGCCTGGTGCTCGTCCCCGCCCGCGGCCGCTACGTCCTGGCCCGGCTCACGCCGAAGCAGTACCGCGAAGCCCACGCCCCGCACGTGCCGCTTCGCCAGCGGGTGCTGGACGTCGTGCTCGTCGACGAGGCGCGCCCGTGGAAGCTGACCCAACTGCGCGCTCACCTCGACCCGCCACCTCCCGTCGAGAGCCTGCGGGGTGTCCTGGCCGCCCTGATGCGCGAGCACTACGTCATCCGGGACCCGCAGGGCTGGTACCGGGTACTTCCCGCCTCGGCCCGCCAGGCCCTGCGCCAGCGCGGCGACACTGAGATCGTCGGCGCCGTCGTCGCCACCCGCGGCACCACCGCGGCCCGCACTCGCGCGCCGCGCCGAATCGCCCGAACCCAAGGACGGTGACGACCTCATGGGCGACCTGAACAGCACAGACACCACGCCCGGCGGACAAGACGCCGTCTGGGCGTGCACGTGGCACGCCGACACCGGCATGGCAGTGCGGAGGTTCCCTCGCCCGGCGGACCTCATCACCGCGGCCGGGCAGGCCCTGGCTCAGCGCCAGGACACCGGCCCCGCTGACCGGGTGTGGATCGTCCTCACCGAGACCGAGACCACGCAGCTGGCGCCCGAGCTCCGGGACGTGCTGGCCAGGCTCGTGCGCGATGGGCGCCGCGTCGGCCTGGTCGTCGAGGTGCACGGCGGGCCCAGTCCCGCGCCACACCCTGAACGGGCGGCGACGAACCGGCCCTGAACAGCACAAACCGCGCACCACCACGAGATCCACCCATCCTGTTGGACCACCGACACTGAGGGAGTTGACCGGCATGAGCAGCACGCCGACCGAGACCATCGCCCGGTTCGAGCACGTGGGCGTCACCTACGAGCTGGACCACCTCGGGATCGCTCAGCCCGAGCAGTGGGGCCAGCTGGCCATCTACGCCGACGGCGACATGGTCGGCGAGTTCGAGGTGACCTTCCCCGCCTCGGCGTTCGCCGACACCGACCGCCCCGAGCTGCCCGACACCGACGTGCTGGCCGAGCTGGCGCGCCACCAGCTCGCCGTCGACGCCGGCGCCCCGGACCGGATGACCCTGGAGCTGACCAACCGCAGGGTCATGGCGGCCTGGTGCGGCGGGCACGAGCCCGACGACCTGGGTAGCGACGTCCTGCTCGTCGACGTCCCCGCCGGCCGCGCGGTGATCGTGAAGGGCCAGACCGTCGAGCGGACCGAGACCGGCTTCCGCAAGCTCGACACCCGGAGCGAGGCGTGAGCGCCCCGGCCGCCGACCCGGCGGCGGAGGAGATCAGCGAGGACGTGTTCGCGATGGCCGAGCACGTGCTCCGCACCCGCGACGTCGACCACACCCGCTACGGCTGGCGCGGCCTGGGTGAGTTCACCGCCCGCCACGCGGTCGAGGCCCTGGCCGCGGCCGGGCTGCTCAACCCGCGCCCGCAACACGTCGTGCCGCCGGAGCTGACCGCCGACCGGGCCGAACTGCTGGTGCGCCGCGGCCTGGCCGACCGCCAGGACCGCATCGTCGTCGCCGAGGCCGGGGTGCTGCGGCTGGAGTGGTCCACCGCGGTCCGCAGCTACCGGCTCACCGACCACACCGGCGAGCACTTCCGCGGCACCGACGACGCCGCGGCCGCCGCGGCGTTCAACGAGCTCGCCCAGCGCGACGCCGCGGCTGCCGGTGCCGGGGAGACGGCGTGAACACCGACCCGGCCGGCGCCGGGCCGACCGAGACCGAGCTGACCGCGATGCGCGACATGATGCTCGGCGTGATCGACTTCGCGCCCACCGACGCCGAGCTGCGCACGGCCTGGTCCAACCCACGGCTGGCCAGCCTGGCGCGGGAGTGGGGCTGGGGCGACACCGAGCTGCGCGAAGAGCTGGCGGCCGAGCTCGAGGCCATCCACCGCGACGCCCTGTCCACCGCCGTGCAGCTGCGCACGGGCCGCCAGGAGCGACTGCTCGATCCCACCTACGTGCGTCCGGTGCAGCTCGACGAAGCGGCCCTGGCGCGCGGTAACGGGTCCGCGGGCGAGCCCGCCCCGGCCCCGCACTCCCCCACCGGCCCAACGACCGCTGCGGTACCGCCGGCGGTACCGCCGAGGCCGGCTCCGCCGGGCACCGCGGCCACCGTGCTGCTGATCATCGGCGTCGCCGTAGCCGGTGGCGCCGCGATCGTGCTGTTGACCTGGGCGCACCAGCTGCTGGCCGGGCTGGCGTGCGTGGTGGCCGCGGTGGCGCTGATCGTGGTGGCCGACCGGCGGCTGCGGCGCCACGGCGCAGCCCGCCGCGCGGCCCTGAACAGCGACAACGCACAGGAACACCGCGATGGGTGACTACCTGGCCGCGCCCCGGGACGCCTCGTCGTTCGCGCGCCCGGACACGCGCACGACGAAGGTCTACCACGCGAGCGAGGCCGGGCAGGTGCACTCCAGCGGGCAGCCGCTCAGCAGCGGCTACCGGCTGCTCAGCGCGGTCTGCTCGCACCAGGTGCTCGACGACTACTCCGCGGTCGCGCTCGAGGAGGCCCCGGAGGAGCTTCGGTGCCGGCGCCCGGCGTGCGCGAGGATCTGGCGGGAGCACGCCAACGCGGTGAACAGCGGAAACGATTCGCAGGAGGCTTCGCGGTGACGGTCCCACGATCAGTCCCACGGCCGGTCCCCGACGTGGCGCGCCGCTGGCGGCAGTGGACCCACCGGTACTTCACCCTGGCCGCGGTCCTCGCCTGCGCCGGCCTCGTCGGCGCGTTCGTGCTGCCCGCCGGCCGGATCGTCACCATCGCCACGGCGACGGGCATGTGCCTGGTGGCCGGGTTCGTCGCCTCGGGCACCTACTGCCTGGGCCGCGCCCACGTGCTCGACGGCCTGCGCGCGACCGGAACGGACCAGCCCCAGTGAGCACCGAGGTCGAGCTGCGGCGGGACCGCGGGCCGGAGGTCGCCCGGCCGGGCGAGGTCACGCTCGCCAGCGCGGCCAGCCTGGTGCTGCCGCCGCCGGCCCCGGACGAGCGCTACCACCTGCGCGGGCTGACCGAGCTGTGGGCGGCCAAAGTCGCCGGCGCCGAGTCCGCGCACACCCGCCGCTCCTACGAGACCGGGCTGGCGCAGTGGCTGGACTACTGCCTGCGCAGCCGCGTCGACCCGCTCGCGGCCCGCCGCGCCGACGTAGACGACTGGCTGGCCACCCACCTGAACAGCAAGAACCCGCAGACCGTCAACGCACGGCTGGCCGCGGTCGGCTCCTGGTACGGCTACCTGCTCGACAACGACATCGACGTCCGCGACCCCACCGCCCGGGTCAAGCGCCCCAAGCGGCAGCGCGCGAAGTCCAAGACGACGTACCTGGACGAGGACGAGCTCAACGCGCTGCTGGCCGAGGCCGACCGTCGCCTGGAACACGCGAAGCCGCTCGGCGGGCTCGCGCTGGAGATCGCCGCCCGCGACGTCTCGGTGCTGCGCACGCTCTACACGACCGCCGTCCGATCCGGAGCGGTCCAGCTGGCCACCGTCCCGGACGTCCGCCTGGTCCAGGACGGGCACCGGGTCCTTCGCTTCCACGGTAAGGGCGACGGCGGGGAGACCACCGACCGGCTCAAGCCGCTGGTCCCCTACGCGGCCACCGCCGTCGACTTCTACCTCGAGCTCGTCGCCGAACGCCTCGGCGTGCCCGTCGACGAGCTCGACGGCCTGGCCTTCAGCACCACGCCGTATCAAGGCCGGCCCGGCGGCCGCGGACTACGGTCGGACGCGCTCGCCGAGATGATCCGCACTATCGCCGCCGCGGCGGGCATCGCCCCGGCCAAGGCCGCCAAGCTCACCCCGCACTCGCTTCGGCACACCGCGGCTACCCTGCTCGGCAAGACGAAGACGCTGGCCGAGGTACAGGACTTCCTCGACCACGCCGACCCGAGGACAACCCGGACGTACCTGCACACCGACCAGTCGCTCAACGCTTCGCTCGCCTACAGCACGATGTCGTTCATCCACGTCCCGCCTGTTCAGGCGGCGTAACTCCGCGCACGAGCGGCAACGCCATCGCGCTGGAGCCTGTCCTCGAAGCGACGGCAGCGCAGTCACTTCGAGGGCGGGTTCGATGGCCAATTCCGCGCAATCCGTGCGGATCGCCGTCGCAGGCGGGTCGGCCAGGTGTCACAAGGGGCTCCCGAGGTCGCGTGGGCACGGCAGGGGAGGGTAAAGTCCCAGGTCAGCGGCTACGGCGACGGGCTTGAGCTCCGCAAAACGCTCCCTGAGTGGCCCGTCACCCCGGGCCAGCCTCTAGATGGCAGTGAAATAGTGGTCCACATGCTGCCCCCCGTTCGAATCACCCGAACCGAACTCATCGGGTGTATCGGTCGTATCGCCCATAGGCACCAGAACGCTGGCTGCTGCGACCCGGACGACATCCCCTCGCCCGCACGGTCGAACCCCCGCGAAACCCTCGCCTACCTGCGGAAACACCCCGTCCCCACCGTGCCGGGATGGATCAGTCGAGCTGATGCACTGGATGCTCAGCTGCTGGTGATCGCCGGCTCCTGGGACCGGTGGCGCACCGAACGGCACCACCTACGCGGCGGACTGGGCGACGGCCTGTTCTACGACCAGCTCGGCGCGAGGCTCGGCATCGGTCGCGACAGCCACGAGCGAGCTGAAGGCGACACGCGCTCCGTCCGGCGCCGGCGCACCGGCCGTGGCGACCCGCACCAGCCCGCACGCTGGCGGCTGTCCACGCTGACTGACCTGCTGCGCTACGACGAGCCGACGCAGGATCTCGCCCGACGGGCCCGCCGGGACCGCACCGTAGACCACGACGACCCGCGGTGGGACTGGCTGACCAAGCACCGCGACGAGCTCGTCGCCGTCGCGTACGACCTGGCGGCCGCCGCCGAACGCCACGGCGTCACGGCCCGGCGCTGGCTGGACGAACTCCTCGCCGACCTCACCGACGACGCGATCAGCCCGTCAACGCCGGCAGTTCTCGGGCTCGCGATCGCCGAGGTGCGCACCGCCCGACCGGTGGTCGAGCTGACCAGCACTCACGCGGTACACCGCGTGCTGCTCGCCGGCGACGCCTTCCGCTGCGAGTTCTCCGGGATCGGTTGCCATGCGCACTGGCAGTCGGCTCCCCCTCCTGCCGACGCCGCGGCGCTCGTCCGAGCGATCGCTCGACGCCGCGAACGCATGGACGATCCACGGCGCGACCAGATCCCGGCGCCGGACACCGCCGACCCCGCCGACGTGCTGCGCTTCCTGCGCTGCTGCCCGGCGACGAATCGTGGAGTGCGCGCGTTTGACCACCTGGACGCGCTCAGCCTCGTCAACGCGCTGTGGTGGCTGGACCGCAGCGCCGAGCTGGCCGCGCTGCGATTCGGACTCCGGATCGGCCTACCTCGGGACGTCCTGCGCCGGCAAATTGGTGCAAGCTACGCCATTACCCGAGGCCAAGGAGTGCAGGATCGGTTCGATCGCTTGATTAGCCTCACGACTTACGGTCGCCCCGATGAGAAGCGCGCGCGCGACATGCGGACAGCCGGTGAGTCCCAATTGAGCCAGGAACAGGAGTGGATTGGTGCCAACATCGACACTTTGACACACGCCGCCGATGTGATCGTGGCGACTGCCGATGCGCTCATGATGCCGGATGACGAGCGGGAATGGATCGACATGCTCGCCAGCGAACGCAGGCATCGCGAGATCACGACCATGTCGCTGGTGACCTTCGCCTACGCGGCCGACGAGATCCAAGAGGCTCTAGATGATGAGCCTGAGCACGATATGGCTGCCGAAGCCCTATGCGTGTTGGCCGAAGTTGACGACTTCCCCACGGTAAGGAAGCTGCGCGCTGCCACGCGGCCGATGGAGTTCACCTTGTGAGGCGGACGCAGTTAATGCCAGGATTACGGGCATGACATCAGGTGCTTTTCTCCTGGGAGAACCGCGCCGCTTTGACGGAGCTGGGAGAGGCAGCGACACATGCAAGGTTCGGCATATGACCTGGCAGACGACACGAACTAGTCTCTTCGCTAGTCGCCATGTTAGTCGCACTGACAGTCTCCTCCTCAGCCCTCAGATAGCCTCTTGCATGTGTCATTGGCAGTCGATGTCTACATTGTTTGACCAGTCTGGTATTACAGCCGCACACACGGCTGCTGGGAAGCGTCTACAGGTAGCCTGGTCTCCAACCCATGTCAAATCCTGTGATGTTTTCTGTCCAACATCTATTCGTACGACTACTAATACATACTTTCAAAATTTCCTCGTTAAGGTTGCTGCAAAATCCAATAACTTGGATGTGAGGCAGGCCCGTGCCACGCCCTATTGCAACGCCGTTTGTGCGATCCGGTTACTGACACTGTCCGCAAACCCACTTACAAACGAGTGCACATGCGCCAGTACGGTGGGGTGTCAGACAGGCTGTAGGATTTACCTTACGGGTGAACTAACGATCCGCAGCATGATTGCGTTTATGTGTAGCCGTAAGGTCAAGCATAGGAGTAAACACGCAGTCAAGCGGTCGGTTCAACAAACGCATATACTGCGAGATCTTCGAACAGACATATGCACGCACTGGCGTGCAGTGCTGTCTACGAACCAGCTCCCAGCCCCGCCATGGCTTGCACTTTCGCAGGTACGCAAGACCAACATCTCGGACGCTGGTACAGCTCGTGCCCAAGCAAGGCTCACTGATCATCATGCAGACGTAGCCCCAGATGCCGACACGCTCCGCCCCATCGACTCACGAACGAAGCAGGCAGCAGCGGTACCCTCACCCTCGCGCACGCGTGAACAGGCGGAATCACGTGCGATTCGCCTGAGTGCGTACAACACGTTCGTCGTCACGAACAGGAGGGGAGTCCATCGTGGTCTCTACCGAGCTGCCCGCGCTTAGCCAGCTCACGTTGAGAGGGTTCAGCACCAGCACACCGCCGGCGGAACTCGAGGCGTTCATCGACTTGATCCGGCCGGTCCTGGAGCGCGTCATCGCGGTGTTCCAGGGGAAGGGCGGGCAAGGTAAGACCTCGATTGCGACGCACACCGCCGGCCTGTTGGCCGAGGCCGAGGCGGCCAAGGCCGAGGACGGCCAGCCACACGGCCGCGTGCTGCTCATCGAGATGGACCTGCAAGGCAATGCCCACGAGGACTTGGGTACGGGGACCGACCCCCTCAACGACGAGGGCTACGCCCTTCGAGAAGCCATCCTGGGCGGCCACGACCCGATCATCATCCGCGACGTCCGTGGCCGCCAGTGCCTGGACCTGCTCCCGGCTGGTGAGGAGCTGTCGAACCTGCCGGCGGGCATCATGTACGCATCGCAGCAACGTGGCCCGGCGGCCTGGTTGGGGCTTGCGGTCCTGATCGCCAGGCTCGTTGTTCAGTACGGGTACAGCTGGGTGGTCATCGACTGCCCGCCGTCAAGCAAGGAACCCCAGATCCTCGCCCTGGCCGCCGCGCGCTACGCACTAGTGCCCATGTCGGTGGCGGACGCGGGCTCCATCAAGGGCATGGAGGGGGTCAGCAAGCGATTCACGGAAGCTCGCAAGTACAACCCCGACCTGATGCTGCTGGGCGCGGTGCTGTTCAAGTTCGCGCACAAGTACTACACCGACAAGAAGACCGGGGAGAAGCGAGCGGTCGGTGCCTGGGTCGAAGCCCGTCGGGAAGTCGAGGAGATCCTGGCCAAGGCAGGAGTCGACGCCCCGGTGTTCAGGTCGGTCATCCGTGACGCCGAGACCGTGGCGAAGGCATGCCGCGGCCGCGGTCAGCTGTCGTTCGAGATCGCCGAGGCCACAGACGGCGTGAAGTGGTGGGAGAAGCGCCGGGGGAGCCGGGGCAACGTACTGCCTACGGAGCGAGCCGAACAGGTCGGCGAGGACTACCTCGACCTGGTCGAGGAGATCGTCTCAGCCATCGCCGAGATCGAAGCCGAAGACGCTGCTGAGTCTGGAGAGGTACTGCCGGCATGACCGAGACCACCGACACCGGCCCCGCGCGGCCTAAGACCCCGGACGTGTCCGGTCTGGGCGGCGGTCGTCGCCGCGACCGAGCCCGGCGGCTCACCGCAGCGGCTCAAGGCGGACCCGGCGCGGTCCCGGCCGCGCTGGCCGGCCCCGCCGCCCAGGCGCCCAGCGGAGAGCCAGCTGCGGACGTGCCCACGAGCGAGCATCAGGTGCCTGTCCAGCAGGCTGCGGCACCTGCGCCGCCCGCGGCCGCGTCAACGTCCGAGGCGGCGCCCAGCACGCCTCCTGAACAGCAGCCTGAACAGCGCAAAGCCGCCGAGCTGCCAGCCGCGCAGGAACCTGCGGCACCGATCGTTCAACAGGTCGTCGCCGAATCGCCAGCAGCTGCGGCAGCAACGGACGACACACCGGCGTCGCCGGCCGGACAGACCGCCGCACCGCCCGCGAATACCCTCCAGCCTCCGGGCGGCGCGACCGACGAGGGTCCTGAACAGGGCAAACAGCAGGGAATCTCCAGTACGACCGAGCACGCCGTGCAGGATGCGGCCGACGAGGTGACCGCACAGCCGCCGGCTCTTGGTGCTGGTTTGCAGGACGCGGTCGACAGCACGCCGTCCACCGAGCTGGCAGACCTCGAGCAGGACGCGGACCAGGAGGACGACGACGAGCGTGACGACCTGGACGACGAGACGGAGGAGTTCGCCGGAGGCCCGATCACCCTCCAGACCTACGTCCCCGATGTTCTGGCGACGAAGTTCCAGAACATGCAGACGACCGGCCGAACAGCCGAGCTGATCGTCCTCACCGCGGTCCGGGACTGCGTGGAGCGCCTTCCGCAGCTCATCGCAGACGCCCGCGGACCCGTTCACGAGTCCGGGCTCTTCGCCGGGCTGGAGGTCCTGGAGAAGAAGCCCGGCCGGCAGGCCAAGCCGAAGCCGAACAGCTCTCGCGTGCAGTACCAGGTGCGTCCCGCGTTCCTGCCCGACCTCAAGAAGGTCGCCAAGAAGCACAAGCTCAAGCTGTCCGTGCTCGTTCGCCTGGCCCTCGGCGACTTCTTCAGCGTTCCGGTGCGGATCGCCCGGACGAAGCGGTAGACCACCAACCCTCGCGCCTCCTCCGCGCGGTCCACTGCCGTGCGGAGGAGGCGCTGTGTAGGGCGTTATACAGTTGGACTAGTGGCTGGGGCCGGGAAGTCTCGACATGCTGCTGAACAGCAAAAAGCTGCACCCGATGACGACCGGCGAGCCAGTTGACCCGGCAGGCAACCCCGCCCCGCCGGATCACTGGGACCTGGTTCCTGAACTCGTGATTCAGGCGCCGGCGCTATTCGGTGGGCGCCGCGGACCCTTCCAGATAGCACCGTTCGAGCGACCCCACGTGCTCTGGCAGCAGGACGGCACGTGGCGTATCGACCCGTACGGCGTCGGCCGACGTGAAGGTTCTGACTACGAAAAGCAGACATTCCTCGTCGTGGATGGGCAGCTCCTCAACGACCTCGAACCCGAGCAGACCTACTTGCTCCGGCACACGCGGGCTGGCGACGGCCATTGTGGAGTCGAGCTCCGCCGCGCGTGACTGTCGGTAGCCCTCGATCGAACATCGTCACGTGTCATCCGTTCCCAGCCGGTCAGCTCCGTCCGTCCAGCACCTCAGCGGCCTCTCGGAACCGGTGGGCACGCTCCTGGAGGCGAGCAGCGAGCTCGCCCAGGATGATGATCGTGGTGTGGAGCCCCGGAGAACAGGCGGCTCGGTATTCGGCGGCCTGCTCACGTAGCGCGATGGCCAGATGTTGAGCCTCTTCGGCGCGCTGCCAGCAGTCGTACTGGTCGAGACCAGACGTACTCGGGGCTTCGAGGTGGGCAAGGGTGTAGTTCACGCTCCTACACCCCCATTGAACAGGGGAGACATGTAGCGATCCCGGACGATCTGCCTCGTCCACCCCCTCGCCGACAGCCTCATCGAAGTGCGTTGTCTTTGGACCCTTGCGGCGCGGTGGGTACCGGTGGCGGCTCGTTTTCCGTACCGCGTGCCGGGGCACTGGCTTCGGTCGATCGGCTCGGCCATGCTGGGCACGCTCCTTCCTGGTAGGGGGAGTGGCCCCGTCGCGGCGACGCTTGCTGGCTTGGCCGTGGCGGGGCGCTACTCGTGGGAATTCCTGCTGTTCAGCCGCGTTCGCGACAGGTGTTGAGCATCTGGGCGAGCGCGGTCTTCTCCGGACTGGAGATGGTCAACTTCCACTCGGTCTTCACTGCGACCCAGCGGACGGCGTAGTCGCAGCGTTCGGCCGGCACCGGGAGGTATTCCGGCGGCGGGCCGTCGCCCTTACTGCGGTTGCTGTGGGCGGTGACAGCGACCAGCTCGGTCTGCCAGTCGTTGGCGAACCGCTCGCGCTGGTCCTGGGGCCAAGAGGCCGCTCCGGTGCGCCATGCTTCGGCCTCTGGCACCAGGTGGTCAATGTCGAGTTCGGTTGGGTCGTGGACGGTGACCCCGTCATAGAGGGACACCCAGGTACCGGAGATGACCTTGCAGGTCTTTGGGTCGCTGCGGACGTCCCGGCCTTGGCGCTGAAGCACGATCTCGCGGGTGTCGCAGGAGTTGCCGTGGCTGGCCCAGCGGTCTCCGAACTTCGTCCGCGCGTAGCCAGCCATGGAGCCGGGCGCCTCGACGCGGAGCTCGCCGAGCTGGCGGACGGCGGCCGTGAGGGCGGACGGCTGGGTAGTCGCGACGATCGGCGCGGAGCTCCCTGTGACGTTTGCGCCGGTTTGCCCGGGTTTGCAGCTGGTCAGCGACGCGGCGAGGAAGATCGTCAAAGCGAGTATGCAAGACCGAGCTGGCTTGCCATCTGCGCTGTTCAAGGTGGGTTTCTCCACTTCTCCCGGGGGCATGGTTGCGGCGCGGGACGGAGACCTCGCGACCGCCCGGGAGGCGGCCACGCATGTCCAATTTGTGCGGTATTGGAGCGTGTTGGCGACGAACAGCTCGTCGAGCGGCCCGCGACCGGTCGCGAATGAGGGGGTGGCGGGCCCCGGTCAGGGCTCCGGCGAGCACGAATGTGCCGTTGAACAGGTCGAATGACATTCGACCGTCCAGGACGTCGGCGTTTACGAGGCGGCCTCGTTCAGGACGCCGCCGTTATTGACCGACCATTCGTTGACGACTTCCCAGACGGTGTGGTCTGGGCCGTAGTCGGGTGCGGCGATGGTGACCTGCCGTGACCTGATAACCGCGTTGATCGCGTCGCGGTGGCACTCGTCGTACTGGAATCGAATCTCGCTGGCGCGACGCTGGGTCCCGAAGCCGGTGCAGACCTGCTCGGCGCGACGCGTCACGTCGATGAAGTCGCGACAGCGGCGGGCGAACCGCGTGTTCAGGACGGTATTTGTGATGACGATCAACCCTGCTTGCTGGGCAACGTCGATCAGCTCGGAAGACCGGTCAGGAGCGATCCAGCCTTCGACTGCGGCCCGTTGAGCCCAGGTTGCGCCGTCGAACCCCGTGCCGGGTGCGCGGCCGGGCTGGCTGGCGTCGGTGACGTAGCCGGCGCGATTGGCGCGCGCCAGCACGGGGACGAGCTCTGCGGTTTCTTCGTCGGGGCCGAATCCGGGTTCGTAGCCGGGCTGGGACTCGATGGCGCCTTCGAGCCACAGGGCAGTCAACCGGCCGAGATCACGAAGGTCGCGTGCGGCGTACCAGCGCTCGCGGTCGGCGCGAGCCATGCGCTTCATCGCTGGTCCAGGGGGGCGGTTGCGCTGTTCATGCTGTCGCTCCCGAAGCGATGTCGGCTTCGAACTCGGCTGCGCTGCGCGCTTCTGCGGCGAAGCGGAGGCGGCCTTGAGCAACGCGGTGCCACTGCTGGGCGAGCTCGGCATCACCGGCCTCCGCGGAGCCGCGGGCGAACAGCGCGGCGGCATTCGCCGCGATCTCGAAGTCCTCGGCCACGTCGGCGAAGCGCCCCAGGCGAAGGAGTCGAAAGGCTTCCTGGACGGCGATCTGGGCCAGGATGTACAGGCTCAACGAGGGGCCTTGCTGGGCAAGCAGGCCCAAGGGATGCGCGTGAGACACTGATGGTCCCTTCCGTGCTGGTAGGGGCTGGCGGGTCGCACGAACTGTGGTAAGGGCTGTGCGGCCCGCCGCGCCGGATCTCCGTCCGGCAGCTCGGCTAGGTGATCATCAAGTCGCCTTAGAGACGACTTGATCAGGAGTCGGCCATCACCTCCCCGGCGTCCTCGAGCCGCTTCCTCACCTTGTAGACGTGCGCGGCCGTCCGGCCGATGGCGGCGCCGATCACCGTCTCGTTCATCGACCGCTTCTTGCCGTAGCGCACAGCGGCTTCATCGGCGAGCTTCGACTCCTTCTTCAGCCACTCCTCCAGCTTGTGCACCGCCGCTGCATAGGTCAGCGGGTCGCTGCTTGGCGGGGGAAGCTGCGGCTGCGGATCGTTGCTCAGGGTGTCTTCCATGCACTGATTCAACAGCGTTGACACGGTGACGTCAACCATAGTTCGCCGCCCTTTAGCCGGTGTTGACAACGTGGTTCGACGAGCATCGGCTCGTAGCGCAGAGTGACCAAAAGGCCAACTTGGCGATCCTGAAATCGCCAAGACATTGACCAGGAATCGCCCAACTTGGCGTTTGAATCGCCAAGTTGCCGAGCGGATGAGCAAGGCAATGACTGTGCGTTTCGTGGCGTGGTATACCTATATCCGCGCGCGCGCCCGCGCGAGCGCGCGCCACGCGCGCGGGGGCGCGCGCCTGCGCGTTACGAGCCCCCGCGATCGCCTATCCCGCGCGAGAGACCCCTTCAATCAGGGCTTGGCGTTTCACTCACCGTGCACTGGACGCTGGCCGGCGGGGCGCGTCGCCCCGCCGGCCAGGCCGGCTAGGAGAGGTGGTCGTCCGGCGCCTCGCTGATCAGCTTCAGCATCGCCTCCCGGGTGCCGGTGCCCAGCTCCTCGGCCTTCTCGTGGTCCCACGCCTTGTAGCGGCCGTTCGGGTCGGTCTTGCCCTCGTCGTCCATCGGGCCGAGGACCGAGTACCGCCGGCCTTCGGTGCGGTCGAGGGTCGCGGCGTACTGACCGTCGGCGTTCTCGTCGAAGAGGATCTTGTTCGTCATCGTGGCCTCCGCTGCTCGGGTCTGGCGTTCCCGTCGTTCTGTAACCAGTAAACCCCGGTTCGCCGCCGTTGTCAACACCCTTGACTCTGCCGTTTAAACTGCGTTGAATCGCGGGGTGAACGACGCGCTGACGGGACGTGGAGGACGTGACATGGCCGAGGGCACCAAGCACACCTGCAACTCGGACCGACCCGGCATGCCGCTGTCGTACGGCCGGCGAGCCGAGCTGGGCGTCTGCCCGCGGTGCGACGAGCTCCACGCTGGCGCTGCGCCGCGGACCCTTGCCTGGGGCGGCCGAGCGGCCAGCGCGGTGGTCGACGACCGCAGCGCGGAGATCCGGGCGCACTTCGCGGCCGGCGGGCCGCACTCGCGGGGTGCGTGCGGGCCGGTGTGCACTTTCGGCGACTGGTGAATGGCACCCGCCGCGTCACCAGCCGCCGGTCTCCGGGTCGTGGTTGCAGCGCACGGTCGGGGTGTCCGCGGGCACGTGCAGCCAGCCGAGCTCGTCGCACAGCTCGCAGGCGTCGATCGCGGCCCGGCGTGCTGCGATCTCCTCGCGGCGGGCCTGCTCGAACGCCTCCCGCTGCTGCTGCCGCAGGATCGGGCTGTTGCGCTCGACGTCGCGGATGACGCGCTGCTTGAACGGCGACAGCGTCGGCTCGGCCCGCGCCAGCCGCGCCCTAATCCACCCGCGGGCGCTGCGGATGTAGCGGGGGAGCTGGGTGAACTCCGGGTAGCCGTGCAGTTGGTCGGCCAGGTCCTCCCAGCTCCAGTCGTGGCGGTCGAGCAGGTGGGACGCCCGGATCTGTGCCGCCAGCCACCGCACCGACACCGCGTCGCACACCCGCGGATCAAGACGCGACCGAAGAAGCCATTCAGCGGCCCGCACAGCCTCAGACTGGGGCGCACGCTCGCGATCACCCTCGGAGCCCTGAGTTCGCCCGCCAGCGGCCGAATCAGAGCCGTTTTTGATCGAGGAAGCCGTCTTCTTGTCACTGCCCGGCGAAGCCGGTCGGTTATCCACAGGTTGTACGGAACTGGACTTCACTTGATCTTGGTTACACACCTGCGGGGGGTGGACATTTTGGTGTTTGTGCAGGTCAGCGCCCAGGGGGTTGAAGCGCAGGCACCCGGCAACCGGCCCGCAGTCCGGGCAGACCGGGTTCGAGCTGGGCGCCCAGGACACCAGGTCGACCGGCTCGTGGACGGTGTGCGCTCCGCTCGCGTAGACGACGGTCACCGTGCCGTACAGCAGCACGTTGGCCGGGTGGACGCGCTCGTCGGCGTGCTGGCGCAGCAGCTGCTCGCCCGCGCTGACGCACGCGTCGACCAGGGCGCTGGCCTCCTCCAGCTCCTGGACAGCGAGCGGGACGCGCAGCTCGTAGACGGGAGCCAGCTGTACGAGGGTCGGTTCGTCGGCCTGGTCCTCGCGCTCGACGTCGTCGTTCAGTTCGAGATCGAGGGTCTGCCGGGCGGCTGCGGCCGCCCGGCGGCCGCGAAGGCCGGCGCGGACGGCGTCGAGTTCGGCGCGAGCACGGGCGATTGCCGCGTCCTCCGCCGCGACAGCCTCCGCGACCCTGCGTTCCCGCTCTTGGCGCTCCGCGGCGGTCTCGCCGTCCGGGGCCTCTTTCCGGGGCAGCTGGCAGCCGGGCAGGATCTCCCACAGCAGCGCCTCCCGCTGGAGCCAGGCGACACAGCGCCGGACCGTCCGGTCCGAGCAGCCGACAGCGGCCGCGATCTCCTCCTGGGTCACCCAGGTCAGCGGGCGTCGTCCCTGGTCTGAACAGCAGCGGAGCACGTTGCAGATCCGCCACCAGCGCCGCCGCTTGGCGTTGTACCGGAACTCCTGTCCCGGCCCGCTCTGCTGCCGTATGCGGTCCTCGACGGCACCGAGCCACACCTCAGCCGAGTCGGCCACCCGCGTGCACTCCGGCGCGCTGCGACGAAGGATCTCGCCAGCCAGCCGCATCCGCGCCGGGACCGCGATGTGCCGCAGCACGGCCCACCGAACCCCGGACTCGACCAGCAGCCGGTCGATGGGGTGCAGCTGGTCGTACTCGTCGGCGGCCGCCAGGACGGCCTCGATGGCCGGGTCGAAGACCAGGATCGGCTCGAGCTGGCCGCTCTCGGTCGCTGCGACCTTGGCGTGCACGGCCGCGGTTCCGCCGGCCAGGTGCCAGCACTGGTCGCAGACGATCAGCTCGGCGCAGTCCAGTAGGCCGTCACCTGGCACGAGCGGTGCCCGCAGGCGGCCGAACGGCCGGCCGCAAGCCAGGCAGTCAGGCCGCTGAACAGCGGAAACAGGCGCATACAGGAGCTCGGCGGTGGTCATCGCGTCCATCCGGAGGCCGGTTGGCTTGATGACCTGCACGAACGCAGCGCGATGAGGTGTTCAGCGGCCGATGAAGACGCCGTGAACAGGGGAGAGGCGGACAGGCGGCGGGTGTGTCCCGGCGCGCATGAGTAGACCGCGCTCCTGGTGGTAGGTATGCTGCAACACCAGGAGCGCCGTGTTGTTGCCACGACGTGGGGCTTCCTTCTCCGAACCCGCCAGGTTCGGGGTAACGGCGAAGGCCGGTGTTGCTAGCACCGGAATTCGCACTCGGCTGTGAGCCAGGGGTGGTGCCCTGACTTTCTTGCTGAGGTGTTCAGTTGTTGTCCGAGTAGGGCGCTCTGGCTGGTGAGGCCAGATGTCCGAGTTGAAGCTTTGGGTGACTCGATCAGACTCGGGGCGCTGCGTGCGCCTTCGGACTTGCCGGGGCGGTCCCTTTTGGGGCCGCCCCGAAGTCGTTGTTATGAGGCTTGCGCCACCTCCTCGAGGAGGAGCTGCTGCTGGCCATCGAGGTCGTGGTGGTGAGCCATCTCTTCGGTGACGCGTGCAGCGAAGGCGCTGAGGTCGTTGGGCCCGTCGGCCTCGGCCAGGCGGGCGAAGCCGTCCATGAGGCGAACGGCGAAACTGGCGTGCTCGTACTGGGCGATCGGGATCACCACGGCCAGGGTTTCCTGGTAGCGGGTGATCGCGATGTGCGCGGACTCCTTCTCCACCTTCTCCAGATGGACGGCCTGGTCGCGGCGGAAGATGTGGGCGGGGACCTTCTGGATGTCGCGCGCGTAGGTGTCGTCCTGCGGTTCGGCGCGCTGGGTCAGGCCCTTGACGGCCTGGACTGCGAATGACATCCGGCGGTGGTCTTGGGGCGGCACCACGACGCCGACCGTCGTGCCGTAGCGGGACAGCGCGACATGACCGCCCGCCTTGACCTCGGCGAGGTAATCGGCCTGCTTCTCGCGGAAGCGCTGCGCCGGAACACTCATCAGGTCCATGGCACCGAAACTTACAACACTTGGCGCCGAAATGCATGATCGAGTTTTGGCGTGTCGGAACTTCGCTGCCCCTGCTACCTGCACCTTCCCTGGGTTCATCCGGATCACCTCCTCATCTACTCGGCATGGCGGCCGGAGCCAGCTGCGCCGGAAAGCCCTGTTCAGCGGCCATCTTTAACACGCGGTGATCGTCGTCGACAACCACGGCGATGGAGCGCACCGCGGCGATCATGTGCAGCCGTTCGAGCTTCCAGACCGGCGAGGGGCGGAGGTCGTCATCCGGACGCATCACCAGCTCGCCGTCCGGGAGTTCATGCTGGCGTAGCCAGTCGGCCGTCAGTTGATAGATGCGGTCCGAGCGAGCCGTGAGCCAGACGACGTCGTTGTCCGCAGCGAAGTGGTGGGCCAGGGCGACGCCGGAGGGGATCGGCCGGTCGGCGCCGGCCGCGTCGAAGAACGCGGCCCACGCTTGACGTGACGCCGTCGAAGGTCGGGGCCCGAGTAGCGGTAGCCGCCACGACCCGTCCGCCACGAATCCGTCGACGTCGAACACGGCGACCGGCCGATCGTAGGTCACTGTTTCTCCTGTTCAGGCGGCCTTGGCGTTGTTGTTCAACACGTGGTCGGCGGTGACGAGCTGGTCGCGGCCGATGAAGTACTTCATGGTGAGCAATCCGGCGTCGTGCCGCTTCGGGTCACCATGGGAGGTGCACGCGTCGGTGACGACCCACGGTGTGTAGCCCAACTCGAACGCGTCGCAGGCCGTCTTCATCACGCATGACTCTGTGGCGATGCCGCAGATCACCATCTCGTTCCACCCGTTGCGGTGAACCATCCGCGTGAACTCCGGAGTGAACGGCGAGTACTGCGCCGGCTTGTCGATTACCGACCATCGCGCGGCCGACTCGGCCAGCTCGGGGATGATCTCGGTTTCCTCCTCGCCGGGCATGAACCGCTCCCAGTGGATCAGCCTGGTGAACTGGCTGTCGGGCTGGTTGAGGAAGCGCGTGTACACGACGTCGCGGTCGAGCTCTTCCCATCGGCGCACCAGGTCGACGACGTGAGGAACGATCGGCCGCGCACGTGTGCTGACGAACCCGTTCTGCATGTCGACGACGACCAGCACGCTCTTTCCGCTGTTCACGGCGCTTCCTCCTTGAGTAGTTGCACGGTCTCAATGAGCTTCTGGTCCAGCTCGCTCGAGGACACCACGGCGGCGCGCAAGGCCCGCAGCTGTGCCGGTTCATTCGCGTCGCCACGCACGATTGCCGCCCGACGTCCGCGGAGCCAACGCCAGTCATGGCCGGCGGGCAACTTCGGGTCCTCGCCGTCACGAATCTGCTGCTCTAGTTCTTCGCAGAGGCACCACAGTCCCTGGGCCAGGAGCTCAACGGAGGCCAGATCGTCTTCGGTGAGCGCGGCCGCCGGCGCGAGCGGGTGGTACGCCACCCCGGCCCACGACGCCCAGCCGAGGGACACTCCGTCGACGCCAATCGGCACGTGGTCCTCGGGCGCGAACCCGTCGTTGAACAGGCGCTGCTCGATCTGACGAGCATGGTGGTGGTCACCGTCGCCGCTACCGAGCAGCGCGCGGGGCGAGGTGAGCAGCCGCAGGGCGGTGTGCAGATCACGTCCCGACCAGGCAGGTTCAACCAGCCAGAACGCTGTGAGCACATACCGAGCACACGCTCGTTCGTGATCCAGCAGGCGAGATAGGTGGGCCGCGAGTCGCTGCCGTACGAAGCGGTGGGACTCGCGCCGCCACACCGACACATCAGCGATCGCGTCTGCGCGGTGCGGGGTGACCATGTGCCACACCGCTACTCCCCAGCTGAACAGGTACAACAGACCACGCACCGGAGGTTCGCCGTCCTCGTCGAGAACGAGTTCGACTCGCTGCGCGTCGGCCCAGCCGACGGTGACCGGGACAGCCGACAGCGCGCTGGCCAACTCGTCGACTGCCGCGCCAACGAAGACAGGTACGAACTGGTGAGCGTGCACGAGGAACGTTCCGTCACCTGAGATCGAGGGCCGCAGGTTGCCGAACAGCTCTTCTGGACGGCGTCGGTACGCAAGGGAGTAGAGCTGGGCGTAGGGGTCGTCGGCGCGCTTGGGGGAGGACTGTCCGTCCTCGTGGCGCATCAGCGCTCGCCGCACGCTCTCGACGCTCGCGGTCATGGGTATTCCGGCCTCCTGAGCCATCCGGTGCAGCTCGAAGGCCGCGCGGTTCAGCGACCAGCCGCGTTCCTCACGGCAGCCGCGTAGCACCCCATTGGAGCGTCCCGCGTCGTCGTGGTTCGCCGCTAGTGACATCGGCAATGTCACCCCCATGTCCGTGCTGTCATCTACCGCACCCTCTCTGAACAGCCAAAACTGGCCACTAATAGGTCAGTTCCTTGACAACTCCATCAGTGACTTGCTGATCACCTTGCGCATCCGATACTGGCCGCTCGAACAGCGCGGCGGAAGGACGCTGCGGATCTGCAATCCGGACGAACCGGAATCCGGCGGCCCGGTAGTAATCGTGCAGCCTCGTGTTCGAGGTCCACGCGTCGAGCCGCACGAACGCCTTGCCGCGTTGGCGGGCGATCATCTCGGCGTGATCGAGCAGCAGCGAGCCGAGCCCGCGGTGCCGGTTGCGCCGATCAGTGATCATCCGATGAACGATCACGCATTCGGCCTGTTCAGCGGGCGTCCATAGCCACGAGTCGGTGTGCTCGTCAATCGCGATCGTTGCAGCAGGACGCTCGTCCACCTCCGCGATCCAGGTTTCGCCGGCGGCGACCGACGCCGCCACCCGCTCCTCGAACCGTGCCGCGGAGAGTCCCTTCTCGGACCACTGGTCGCTCCCGATCGAGGCGAGCCACTGGGCGGTCTCGCGCCGCCACCGGGCGATCATGGCCACTTCTGCGGTGTTCGCGCGCCGGATCTCGACGTCCGCCTTCCCGCTCACTCGTCCTCCCCACGGTCGTTGTCCCTGTTCAGAGCGGCGCGGATGAGCCCCAGGGCCTGGTGGTCACCAAGTTCGTGGATCAGCCGGTTCCGGTCCGCCACTGATCGCTTCCTCGTAACCCTGGTGATCTGGTGCGGGTTGGCGCCGATTCGGATGTAGTCAGTGATCCATGTGCCAGTGGGCACCGCGAGGGCCATGGCCTCGTCCGGGGTGGCCGGCCGCGCGTGGTTGGAGTCGCGCCAGGCCACTTCGCCCAGGCCGCGATCGGCCAGGCGGCGCGTGGTGCCTTCCGGGATGTCGTGCGGAGAGTCGAGTCCTGCCTCTTCGGCCAGGGTTTTCGGATACCAAGACTCCTCCCAGGACCACGGCTCCCCGTCGACCAGTTGCCGCAAGGTCCGCACCACCACCCACGACTCCGGCTCGATCCCCAGCCACCGTGCGACTTCAGCGTTCGCCGGCTCCATCCGCATCGCGAACTCCTTCGACGGCTCACGTCCGGCCAATCGCACGGTCTCCACGAAGACGTCGGAGATCGCGGATGGAGGCCGGTCAGGGCGGATGAAGTCGGTGACGACGTGGTCGAGCACTTCCTGCGACCGAACGATGGTGCCGCGGCTGGTCGAGGTCATCAGCAGCCGCTCCGCGACGAGCTGCTTCACGGCAGCGCCGATGGTGACCGGCGATGTATTGAACCGTTCGCCCAGTTCAGCGTGGGTTGGCAGCCGATCACCGGGCTTCCAGACCCCGTCGTGGATGTTCCGACGCAGCCGGTCGGCGACGTAGGTCGTCTTCGTCGGACTCAACGCTCAGCTCCCTCTTCCACGGTTTCCCAAGAGAAACCTAGCGAACACCCTTGACAGGCACCATCCCCGACATGTTTATTAAGAGAAACTGTTACTGATCTTGAACGGTTGAACCGATGAACAGGGAGGTTGAGAAGCGATGACCAGCACAAAGACCCAGCTCCGCGCCTGGTACCCGTCCCCTGCCCGGGGCTCGAAGGTGGAGCCGACGGTGCCCGAGCTGCTGGCGATGGCCGATCAGAGCCGCCAGGACTGGCGGCCGGAGGAGCCCTCGAGCCGCGATCTGGCCGCCTTGGACCCCGAGGTTCCGAAGCTGCTGGCCGAGTTCGCAGGCATCCAGAAGCAGCTGCTCGACACCGCTGAACGGAAGCTCGCGCGCACGATCCGGCCGTCTCGCCGACGCGCGCTTCGCGACGAGATCAAGGGCCACTGGGACGCCATCGGCCACCTGGCCACCGGCGCCTAGTCCCCCGGCCAACCAAGCCCCCGTGAACTGGAGTCCCAGATGACCCTTACGGAGCAGCCCACGACCAACGGGCACGCGCCGGCTGCGGCGTTCGTGCCGCCGCAGATGACCACCCAGCTCTACGCCGCGACTCCGCAGTCCCAGCCCCCCGCCACCCCCGACCGGTTCACGTCGATGCCGTCGGCGGCCGAGTTGAAGGCCCTCGAGCAGCGCGCCACCGAGGCGGTCGAGGTCCAGGACGCCGAGGTCATTCGCGAGTGGAAGAGCCGCAAGGAACTCGACGCTGACTGCGATCTGGCGGAGAAGCACCGCACCGCCCTGCGTGCCGTCCAGGCCAAGCGCAACGCATTCGAGATCGAACAGGCCGAGCGCGAACTCTCGACCGAGCAGGAGATCGCGAAGGCCAAGCAGCGTGACGTGCTGGACGCCATCAGGGCCAAGGACAAGCTGCGTGCCCTCACCAGTGCGACCGCGTTCCTCGGCGCGCAGTACCGCTCGCGGAAGCTGGCTCTCAACCTCGCTGGCGCACCGGCGGTCGCCGGCGTCATCATCGGCACCGTTCAAGCTCAGGACGCCTGGTCGCGGGTCATGCACCTGACCTGGACCAATCCTGTCTGGTCGGTGCTGTTCCTGCTGGAATCCCTGGCGACCGCTCCGCTGGTGGCCATCCTGATCTTCCAGGCTGGCAGGCCCGGCGGCTCGGCCAGCGCGATGCGGCAGGCGTTCGCCTCGATGCGCAAGGAGAAGTTCGCTGGGATCAAGGCCCTGCTGCTCGGCATCAGCGTGTTCATCAACGTCGCGCCGCACCTGATCCTCGGCGAGCTCTCGGGTCTGATCTGGCTCTGGGTCCCGGTCGCCGTTGTGCTCTCGCTGTGGCTGCTGCCGGTCCTCGCCGCGGAGTTCAACGACCGCATCCTCACGGCTAAGACCGACGCTGAGCTGAGCGCCCCGGCAGGACAGCTTTCGAGCGAGCTGTCGAAGCTCGGCCGCATGGTGCGCGCGGTCGAAGAAGCCGAATTGACCGGCGCGCTGAAGGCCCCGGAGGACCAGGCCACCGCCGGCGCCGGCGCGATCCGCAAGGTGCTCGCCGCACGCTTCGGGCAGGCCGGCATGCCGGACGCCCAGCTCACCCGTGACTGGCTGAAGTTCGTCCGCACCGGCGAACTGCCGTAACCCCAAGCCGGTGGTCCGGCCAACGCCCCCCTACCAGCACTGCGCTGGCCGGACCACCTCCCAATCGAACACGGAGTCCGTGGACGCGTTGAGGTCCACCGGTAGCAGATCCGGTGGACCTCAACGGGAGCACGGAAGCCCGTCACCCCAACTGAACAGCACAAACGAACGCTCCGGCCGCTGCGGGCCGGGCAGGCGCGGAACTGCTTTCGACTCACGGAACCCGCGCTCCGATTGCACGGAAGGAGAACGACCGCGATGTCCACACCAATCGACACCGGCAACCACGCCGGCAGCGAGACGGGTGCCGACGCGGAGTTCACCACGGCGGACTTCGCGCTGCTCGCCTCGAAGGGGAACTGGGAAGCCCAGCCTCCGACGCAGGTTGCGGCATCCGCCAAGACGGACTCTGCCGCGAACATCGACCGCGCAACGCCGATCGGCGACCCGGACGCCGAAGGCTGGAACTCCGCCGCCGCCAAGCAGGCCAAGAAGGCCGAGCAGAAACAGGTCACGGCGAACACCACCGACAAGAAGTCGCGCATCCTCACCGCGGCCGCTTGGACGCCGGGCGACTACACCGCCGTTGCTCCAGCAGATCTCGGCGCGCTGTTTGCTGAGCACCGCGAGCGCTGCCAGGCCATCGACGCACCGATCGGTCGCGGCCTTTACCACGTCTACGCCGGCTCCGCCGCGACCGTCGGCGTCGCCCTGAACGTGTTGTCCTACATCACCGCGAAGCTGTCTGCGTTGCTGACCGACCCCAAGAACTCCTCCGCGCCCGGCTCCCTGGAGGAGACCGTCGCAGTACACGTGCGCCGGGCGCAGAACGCCCGGTTCGGGGTCGGGAAAGTCCTGTACAGCGGCTGGGCCACCATCTCGACCCCGACGGCCACCGCCCTCAACCTGGTGTCGTGGCTGGCCGCCCAGTCCGCGGTTGCGGTCAACGATCCGCGCCGGTTGCGGCGCGTACTGCTCGCGGCGCTGCTGGCTGCGATCGTCATTGCCGGTATCACGATGGTGGCGGGCTGACCAATGCCGACCACCACCAGCAGCCGCCGGCGAAGCCGCTCCACCGCACCTACCCGTCCCGTCCGTGCGGCGGGACACCTGGCAGGTCGGCGCGCGGGTCGTCACGGCGACCCGGACCAGTGGTTGAACCGGGTCGAGCGGGAGGTCGGCGAGTACGCCCGCGACATGATCCACCGGGGTCACCAGGCCCGGCGGATTATCTACAAGAAGCGTCCTGCTGTTGCGGGGAAGGGCAAGATCCGACACGTCCGCGTCGCCGGTCGTGGACTCGTTGTTGTCGGCCGCGCTGCGGTCGGAACTGCCGCCGTCGCTGTCGCCGGCGCCTACCTGACGACCCGCTGGACCGTGCGGCACTCCTACCGCGGCTACCGCGCGGTCAGGCCGCACGTGAGCCGCGTTGCCGGGCACGCTGCTCGGTACGTGCATTCCCGCAGCGTTGTCTACGGCGATGCCGCGGCCCGGCGGATCGTTCGGATGCAGGCCCGCAACCGCGTTCGGGTCCGCCGAATGCGGTATGCGGCAGCGACACGGCTGTCTGAGCTGCACGTCCGCTCGATTCAGCGGGACTGGAGCCGGATCACCCCGGTAGCTGCGCGTGCGGCAGCTGCGGTCGCACCTCGGAAGGGTCGCGTACACCCGATTCGTCAGTTCGGTGTGTTCAGCGGCGGCTCCAGTGCGGCCGGCCGTCGAGCGGAGGCCGAGGCGATCCGTCGAGCGGCGGACAACCTCGCCGACACCGCGTCGACCGACCGCGGAAGCAACGGCGACTCGGTCGGCCGAGGTGGCGTCGGCACTCTCGACGGTTCGGGTGATGCGCCAAAGCCGGCTTCGGGTGTGCGGGTGGAGCCCTCGGCTGACGAGGACGCTGCTGTTCGTCGCGCTCGGGCGAAGCTCGCCGGCCTCGGCGACGTCGATCTCGGCCGCACCCCGACCGGCGACCCGGACAAGGAAGCCCGCCGGGCCGGACTTCCCGAGGCCACGCCCGGCGTCTGGCAGCAGAACAAGCCCGATGTCCAAGAGACGCCCAAGCCGCAACGCGAGTCCACAGAGGACAGGGCGCGGCGGCACGACCTGGAGAACCACACGCTGCTGCGGCCTGACGGCTACGTGCCTGGGTGGGTCGGCCCCCGCATGGAGTGGGACTACGTCGTCCCGCCCGACAACAAGGCCGCCCAGACGCAACGTCCGGACAGCGGAGCGCACGCAGCTCGGGCGGCAGAGAGCGACCGTGGCGATCGCTCGACCGCCGCTCCGAAGACCCCCGCCAGCAACACCCCGAAGTTGAGCACGATCAGCACCACTGGAGGAACGATGTCGAACGACCCGACCGTCCACCTGAACAGGGGTTTTGCCCTGCTCGCGGACTACACCCCCGAGGGCTTCCAGGACTGGTTGCAGATGCTCGCCGGCACGGCGCACGCCTTTCGACTGGGGGCGGAGGCGGTCACCGTGCTCGCGTTGCGCATGGACATTCAGGAGAAGATGGACCCCCGCGCACTTCAGAAGCTCTACCTGACCGGCCCGATCCTCGGCACGGCCATGCAGATGACCGCCGGGGCGACCAAGGACTTCTGGTGGCTCTACCAGGACCGCTTCGAGGTCAACGGTGATCGTGGTCGCACGATGCGCGACGAGTCCCGGTTCTTCGGCCGGCGCTAATCCCGAGATGGTCGCGGTCAATCCCGGCCACCCCGATCTCGCGCGCGGGGTGGCCGGGTGTTGTCCCTGACCAATCCACTTACGAACGATCGGTTTGATCAGAGAGCGAGAACGACTCCGATGGCGAACGCGACGAAGGTCAAGAGCCCGAAAGCACAGGCAAAGGCCGACGCCAAGGCCAAGGCCAAGGCGGCCAAGAAGAAGGCCCGCCACGACAAGCTCAAGGCTCAGTCGCGTGCCCTCGCGTCGCGAAACTCTCACCAGCTGCGCCCCTTGATGATCAACGGTTCGGCGCTGACGACCAGCGTGCTGCTGCACGGGATTTCTCCGACCATCGGCGCAGCGTTCGGTCTCTCGGCTGCTGCCGTGACCGCGGTCAACGCCTGGCTTGGCAGGCTGTCCGAGAACGAGCGCAAGCACATCGCCGTTCACGGGCTCTCGGCAGCAGCATGGTCCGCGCTGGCCGGCCTGGTCGGCTTCACGCCGATGGTCGATGTCGCCGGCCTGGTCGGCCTCATCACCTCGCACTTGACCTGGCATGAACGTCGCGGCGTCCCAAAGCAGGGTGTCTCGGAGCGCGCGACGTCGAACGAGTGGAACGCAGTCTCCGACGAGGGCGACGACCGCGACGGCATCCTCGCCCGCGCCGGGTGGCCTGGCGCACGGATGTTCTACCGGGAACCGATCACCGACGCGAAGGACACCCAGATCGGTTTTCGCTACCACATCGACATCTCCGAAGCCTCCACCACCGCTGACGCGTTCGTGGTGTCCGCGCCGGCCATGATCGCCAAGCACCTGCCTGGCCGCACCCGCAAGGGCGCGGTAACCGCCCACGCCATCGAGGAAGACGTCAACCACGTCTACGTCGACGTCATCTGGCGGAAGCAGTGGTCGATGGAGACGAGCCTGTTGCACCCGATCGTGCAGCACCTGCCGGAGCTCACCGAGCTGGTCCACTGCGCGATCGAGCACCACCAGTCCGGCGGCGCCACCGAGCCGATCGTCATCCCGCGGCACCTGCGCCGCCTCATGCCCGGCATGGCGACCGTCCGTGACCCGATTCTCAAGGGCTTCAAGGCCGACCAGTCCTACGCGACCGAGACGATCTTCAAGAAAGGCTACGGCCCGTTCCACAAGTTCGGCGTCGGCAAAAGCGGCTCCGGCAAGACCTCCGACATCAACTCGGAAATCGCGTCGCTGATGCCGTGCCGCGACGCGATCGTCTGGGCCATCGACGTCAGCGCGAAACGAGGCAAGCACTTCGCGCCCTGGGGTAGCTGCATCGACTGGCTGGCCACCGAGATCCCTGACGCCAACGCGATGTTGAAGGCGATCGTCAACATCATCAACGCTCGCGGTCGCCATCCGGCCTACCGCACTGGCGCGGTGGTCTCTCCCAAGACCGCGCCCACCATCGTGCTCATCATCGACGAGCTGCCCGCGTTGTGGGAGGCGCTGGGCAGCGAGCGGATGAACAAGTTCCTCGCCAACATCGCGCGGCAGGCCCGTGCGCAAGGCGTGCGCCTCGAGCTGTGGGGTCAACGTGGCGTGCAGACGGACTACGGCAACGGGTTCCACTCGGTGATCACCCAGTGCGACAGCCGCACGCTGTTGAAGGTGCTCCACGAGACCGAGGCCGGCTACGTGCTGAACAACGCCGAGCTGGTGCAAAACGACGTGACCGCGATGCTGCCCGGCGAAGGCATCGACCAGGACGCGGAGACCGGCGAGATGACCCACCGCCGCGGCTGGCTCGTCCGCGAAGGCGACGACGAGGCAGACGAGGGCTCGTTCGAGGCGCTGGGCGACATCCCCGCGATCGCCGCCCTTTACGCCCCGTTCCGGCCGAAGCTCGATGCGGTGTCCGCGCAAGCCGCGGGTGAGGCGTACGCCAACCGGAAGGTCTTCCTCCCCGACAACCCGCTGCTCACGCCTGAAGAAGTCGTGACGCCGCGCGTCACCGTGGAGCCTCCGGTGTCCGAGGACGACCAGGACGCCGTGATCAGCCAGCTCCGCACCAACATCTCCTGGCTTGACGCGATGCTGGACGGCCGCCTGTCGGTCCCCGGCATCACCGCTATCACCGACGACGGCGAAGCCGTCATGACCGACGAGGACGACTCCCAGATGGACATCGCAGAACTCGACACCGCCGGCGTCATGCTGGACATGGGTATCCCAACCGGTGAGTCAGACGCCGCGCGGGAGCAGCGCGGCGAGATGATGAGGGCGCAACTGGACAAGCAGCTTGCCGGAGCGACCGCCGAACTGGACGAACTGACGTCCGCGATCGCCACAATAGAGCCGACTGTCACGGTGGCGGAGGCCGCTGGCCGCGACGAGGCGCCGCAGGCGTTTCCAGACGATGACCCGATCATCCTGGCCGCCCTGGAGATCATGGGCAGGCAGGGCCCCAAGGGCGCACCGGTCGGCGAGATCGTCGCGGCGCTGGGGAAAGCCGGCAAGACGCCGTCCTCGGAGACCGTCAGGGCCCGCCTGCGGGACCTCGCCAACCGGAACAAGGCTGTGCTGGCCGGCTCCGGCCGCGGAGCTCGCTGGTACCTCACCCACCACGCCCCGAAGGGCGGCGACAAGTGACCAGCCGGAAACGCCAGCCCTCCAGGACCCGGACGTCGGCGCGGAAACCCGCGCGGCGCAGGGGGAGCGGCCGGTCGAAGAGCGGGAACTTCACCGCCTCGGTAGCGACCGCGTGGAAGTCGGCTGCTCGAGGCACGGGCAAGCTCACCCGAGCAGTCGGTAGCACCCGTGAACTCGACGTTCCACACCAGCGTGACTGCACAGCACTCGGCCTCATCGTGGCTGCTGTCGTGGTAGCAAGCACGGCCTGGTTCCAGGCTGGCGGTTCGACCGGGCGACGGGTTGGCGACGGCATCCACGCTCTGCTCGGCCTGCCTGGCCTCGCTGTTCCTGTTGTGCTGATGGCGACGGCGGTCACGCTCATGCTCACCACCGCGCGGGTTGAGCGCCGCCCTCGCCTCATCTCGGGTGCCGTGCTGCTGGTGGCCACGATCCCCGGCCTGTTCGAGGTTTTTGCCTCTGCTGGTGGTGCAGTCGGTTCCCTGGCGGGCGGCCTTCTCGCGGAGTCGGTCACGGTGTGGCTCGCCACACCTCTCCTCCTTGCGGGTTGCGTCTTCGGCGCCATCTTGGTCGGCAACGTATCGCTGGCGACTGTCCGAGCCGTCCTCAAGGAGACGTTCATCGGCACGCCCGACGCCACCGACGTCGCCCAGGCCGGTGTAAGTGATCAGCCTGCCTCGATTCCGCGCCGAAACCGGCCACGCGTCGCCACCTCCGGCACCTCGGGCACGGTGCCGGATTCCACATCGGACATCTTCGAAGAGCCGACGTCGGCCGAGGTCGCTCCTGTCGACTTGGACGCTCTCCAGTCAGCTCAGCCCGCGGTCTGCCGTGTTTCTTCGAGCAGCTACCAACTCCCGCCAGCTGACCTGCTCGCGCGCGGCGACCACTCCGAGATCGACCGCGAGGGTGTCAGCAGGCAGGCCAAGGCGATCACTGCCGTGTTCGAGGAGTTCAAGGTGAACGCCAAGGTCACCGGCTTCACCTGCGGCCCGACGGTCACTCGCCACGAGGTCGAGCTGGGTCCGGGGGTGAAGGTCGAAAAGATCACCGCGCTAACCAAGAACATCGCGTACGCCGTGGCAACGGACAACGTCCGGCTGCTGGCGCCCATCCCCGGCAAGTCCGCGGTCGGCGTCGAGGTCCCGAACGTCAACCGGCAGACCGTCCACCTCGGCGACACCCTGCTGTCGAGCACTGCCCTGAAGGACAACCACCCGATGGTGATCGGGCTCGGCAAGGACATCGAGGGCCACTTCGTCACCGCGAACCTGACGAAGATGCCCCACCTGCTGGTCGCCGGTTCCACCGGTTCCGGTAAGTCGAGCTTCGTCAACTCGATGCTGGTGTCGCTGCTCGCCCGGTCGACGCCCGAAGAGGTGCGGATGATCTTGATCGACCCGAAGATGGTCGAGCTGACGCCGTACGAGGGCATCCCGCACCTGATCACGCCCATCATCACCCAGCCGAAGAAGGCCGCCGCCGCGCTGGCCTGGCTGGTGGAGGAGATGGAGCAGCGCTACCAGGACATGCAGGCCAACCGGGTCCGGCACATCGACGACTTCAACCGCAAGGTCAAGTCGGGGGAGATCACCGCGCCGCCGGGGTCCGAGCGCGAGTACCGGCCGTACCCGTACATCATGGCGATCGTCGACGAGCTCGCCGACCTGATGATGACCGCCCCGCGTGACGTCGAGGACGCGATCGTCCGGATCACCCAGAAGGCCCGTGCGGCGGGGATCCACCTGGTCCTCGCGACGCAGCGGCCGTCGGTCGACGTCGTCACCGGCCTGATCAAGTCCAACGTGCCGTCGCGGCTCGCGTTCGCGACGTCGTCGCTGACGGACTCGCGGGTCATCCTGGACCAGCCCGGCGCGGAGAAGCTGATCGGCATGGGCGACGCGCTGTACCTGCCGATGGGCGCCGGCAAGCCGGTCCGCATTCAGGGCGCGTTCGTCGGCGACGAGGAGATCGCCGCGGTCGTCAACTTCGCCAAGAGCCAGGCGCAAACCGAAGCTATCGACAGCGTCGCAGGCAAGACCGGTGGAGCGAAGGTGCCTGCTCCGGATATCGGTGACCTCGACGAGCTGCTTCAGGCCGCCGAACTCGTCGTCACATCGCAGTTCGGCTCCACCTCGATGCTGCAACGGAAGTTGCGCGTCGGTTTCGCCAGGGCGGGCCGGGTGATGGAGCTGCTGGAAGACCGCGGAGTGGTCGGGGCGCAGAACGGGTCCCAGGCCCGGGACGTGCTCGTCCACCCAGACGAGCTGACCGTCGTTCTTGCCGCTCTGAGTGCCTACTACTCGAACGTCGACTCCGGGACCGACACCAGGACTGACGCATGACCGCCGGCGCCGGGGTTACCCCTTGAACCGCTCTCGCAGTGGCTTCAGTCCACCCTTCCGTACCCACGTCTTCACGTCGCGGCGAACGGTTGCAAACCACCAAACGAACACCACGAGCGCGATGGGCACGGTAAGCACACCTGGCCACCAGCCCCACCATGCCGTGTCGAGCCACCAGCGCAGAAGGCCGGTAAGCACGAACCAAGTTCCGCCCCCCAACATCGCGCCGATCCAGAGGCCCTTGATGTACACACCAGGGGCTTGCAGGAGGCGGGTGGAGCGGTCGGGAGCGTCGGGAAGCTCGAAGTTCAGCTCCGGTATCCGCACGCGCGGTTCGGGCACGCGGTACTCGTCCTCATCGAACGCGTCGTCCTCATCGAACGCGTCGTCCTCATCGAACGTGTCGTGCGCATACGGCTCCGGCTGGGGCGGTGCGCTCGTTGCCGGCGCGGCCGTGCCGGTGCCAGGTCCGCCGAGAGCGGTTGCTAGCGCGGCGTCCAGGTGGCCCTGCGTGGTGTCGTACCAAGCCATCGCTTCAGCAACTTCACGCTCGTCATGCGCACGCCCGCGGACCATCTTCTCGAACCCGGTCCGGGACCGGACGTTGAAGTCGCGGGCGCCCGCGTCGAGCTGGTCCAGGCTGGCCACCAGCCATGGCGGCATCTGCTCATGCTGGCTGCCCATCGCCTGACCTCGCCTTTCTTCGTGTCGTCCGCGTCATTGTCTCATCACGGACCGACATCATCCACAGCCGCGAACAGCGAGCCGCCTCTGAACCTGGCCCTCGACCGTGGCGCCGGCCCGGAGAGCCGGATGCCCTGGTGAACGGGGATGCAGCCCCCTTTTGCCCACCAGGGCATCACCACGCGACCCAACCGATCCGAAGGGACAACGCGCACTATGAACGATGCACCACGAGCAGTGACATCGCCAAGCCTGCCCCCGGCACTCGGCGATCGACCCTCGGCGTCGTCCACGCGCCCTAGCCGCGAGGCGGCGTGGAAGCTGGGGGTGCTCAGGTGACAACCACGGGAGCCATGACGGCGGCGGCGCTCGTCGCCCGCCTGCGGGCGCACTACCTTCCGCCGCCGAAGCCGGCGGCTGGGCTGCCGATCACCGCTGAACAGCTCCTTCCCGGTGCGGTGCTGCTGACCGAGGTGCCGTCCCCGGCCGGCCGCAGGATCGACGCCTTGGTCGTCAACCTCACTCGCTCTCGGCAGGGGCTGGACGGGTTCGAGATCAAGGTGTCCCGCAGCGACTGGCTGGCGGAGCTCGACGCGCCGGAGAAGGCCGACCCGTGGTTCGCGGCCACCCACCGATGGTGGATCGCCGCGCCGTCCACCGACGTGGTGCGGCCGGAGGAACTGCCCGCCGGGTGGGGCCTGATGGTGCCGTCCCCGCGGTCGGCGGCGCGGATGAAGATCGTGACCCGCGCAGACACCCGCACTCCTGAGCTGGGGTGGCTGGAGCTGTGGGAGATCGTCAAGAAGCTCGACCGCATGCGGGCGGGTGAGTGCGCCGCGACGGCTGAGCAGGTACGGCTCCAGCTCGCTGAACAGGCTCGTGAACAGCTCGAACGCATTCGCGAGAGCGCGACCGCGGTTTCAGGAGACGCTGCCGCGGCCGGGTCAGCACTGTCTGCCGTTACCGGGTTGCCGGATTGGAGGCTGCGGCACGCGCTCGAGAAACCCTCGCCGTGGCTCAGTGAGGCGCTGCGCGCGGTCTTCGCCGTCGACCAGCTCCGAACCGGCGGGGCGACCGAGGAGGTGGTGCGTCACGTCCGACGGGTCGCTGAACAGCACGAGCAGGCCCTGACCGCCCTGAACAGGGCGCTTGTGGCGCTGGCGCCGCCCACCCGGGATGAGGAAGGCGAGGTGGGGACGTGACGATGGTCCTTGCCTCTGGAGCAACTAGTTCGCCGGTCGTCGCTGATCCGTCACGGTTTCCGGGGAAGCCGGGATTGCTTGAGGTCTTCGGGGACGGGCCGCTGCTGGTCGCGTTGCTGGGAGCGCCAGGCAGTGGCAAGACGACGTGGCGTCGTCGCTGGCTGCCGGTGGTGCCGGCGGTGAACCTGGACGAGAACCGGGCTCTGCTGTCCCCGTTCCGGTGCGAGTCCGATCAGGCGGTCACCGCAGCCGCCCTGCACATGGCGTACACGCAGGCCGGTGCCGTGCTGGCGAGTGGCCGTCAGGTGCTCTGGGATGCGACCAGCACCGACCGCGCCAGCCGGATGGCCTTGCAGGTCCTCGCCGCTGAGCACGGCGCGACGACCGCAGCCTTCGTCCTGCTTCCGCCGTTGGAGGTGTGCCTCGAGCGCAACGGGCGACGCGACGCGACGTTGTGCCCCTGCGGGTTCCCGCGCCGGGTGCCAGAGGAGTTCGTCGTGGGCAGCTACGCCGACCTCGCCGCCGTGCTGCCGTCGCTGCCCAGCGAGGGCTGGGATGTCGTCGCGTTCGCCGACCAGCTGGTGCATGAGACACCCGCGGGCACCTCGACGCCGGTTCAGCACCTGGGCGGCGGGCGATGACGCTGCTCGAGCGGGTGCTGGACGAGGTCGGCGAGGGCTTGGTCGTCGACGAGCATCCGGACCTTCTCGGATCCGCGTCCGCGGTGTTCGACCCGGACGGGATCTACCGATATGCGCTGTTCAGGCACTGGGGGCCGGGCCCGATCGCGCTGCTGGTGATGCTGAACCCCTCGACCGCCACCGCGACCGACGACGACCAGACCATCCGCCGGTGCGTGGCGTTCGCGCGGCGTGAGGGCTGCGGGTCGCTTGGCGTGGTGAACCTGTTCGCGTTGCGCTCGACCGACCCGAAGCGGCTGGCTGAGCACGCCGAGCCGGTCGGGCCGCACAACGACCAGGTGCTCGCTGCGGTCGCGCGGCTGGCAGCACGGCTGCCGGGCAGCCGGGTGATCGTGGCGTGGGGAACGGGCGGGCAGCTGCTCGAGCGGGATCAGCGGGTCGCGGCGACGCTGACCGGCGCCGGGCTGGACCTGCTGTGCCTCGGCGTCACGGCCGAGGGCTTCCCGCGGCACCCGAGCCGGCTGGCGAATTCCACGCCGTTGCGGCTCTACCGCGCGGCGCCGGCGGAGTTCCGGGTCCTCAGCGTGCGCCGCCCGTGGGCGAACCTGCTGTTCAGAGGCAAGAACATCGAGAACCGCTCGTGGTCGACCCGCTGGCGGGGCCGGGTTGTCCTGCACGCCGGGCAGCGCTGGGAACCCCGTGGCCGGGAAGTCGCCGCGGCGCTGGGCATCGAGGTCGCCCGCGACGAGCCGGAGGGCTATCTCGGCGTCGCCGAGCTGGTGGACGTCCACCTCGATGCCGGTTGCTGCCGGCCGTGGGGCGAACCGGGCGCGTTCCACTGGCAGTTCGCCGAGTCGCTGCTGTTCAGCGCCCCGATCGCCGGTCCAGGACGGCTGGGCCTGTACCGGGCGGTGCCATCGGCGGTCCGCAGCGTCCTCGGAGTGGCGGCGTGAGCGTCGCCGAGGCCGCCGAGGCATGGCCGCCGAAATTGCTTTGCCCGACCCCCTTGCACGAGTGTCGGTAGGTTCGGTAGCTTGAATCTACCGGAACTACCGAACCTACCGAGTTCCACAAGCCGGAATCGGCAGCAGTCGCGCACCAGCCCTGGTGCCCTGCCGGTTCCGCGGGGCCGGGCAGGGCTTCCCCGCCTGCCCGGCCCCGCCAGCAGACTCCCGGCCGGTCGAGCGCAACCCCGATCGCGCACCCGCAGCGCGAGCGCTCCCGGCTTCCTCCGGGGCCGAGCCGCCATTGCCTCCCCGCGGCTCGGCCCCGGCCATGGCCTTCGGTCGCACGGCGCGCACCACGCCGGCGGCCCCGCGAGCGAGGCCCGGACCGCACGGCACCTCCCCCCAGCCGGCGGTCTGGGCCTCGCGCCCCGCACAACGCGGAGATCACCAGACCCGCATAGCCCGGACTGGCTGGGCAGCTGCGTAACCACGAGTTCGACACGACGAGACACCGCGAAGGAGCGGCAAGATGGCGAACCAGTTCGGCGAGACGGTCCACGACAGCCAGGCGTACAGCCAGGCGCGCGACGCCCTCGACCACATCGACGACCTCGACTCGGTCGAGGCGCTGGCGGACACCCCGGTGAAGAAGGCCGCCCTGGCCGACGCGCGTCGGGCCCGGTCCGCGCCGCGCAGCTGAGGCGACGGCGGTCGTGCCGAAACCCTTCAGCAGTCCCGCATTCGGTCGAGGGAGAAATTCGATAATGAACGCTGCCGGGCAGATCCCGGAGGTCACCGTGGCGCGCTACGGCGCGCCACGGGTGAGCGTCACGCCGGTGACGGACGTAGTGTCGTCCGAGCCGATCGAGGGCCGATCACGGCCAGGGCACTACCAGAGCGTCATGCTGAACGTGGGAACGGCGGAGCTCAGCTTCCACGAGAGCACCGAGCACCTGGAGCCGTGGCTGCCGCAGTGGAAGGCGGTCAACGACGTTCCCCGCGAGACGTGGAAGCGATGGCACCCCGGCACGCTCTTCTCCTTCCGGGGGCCGCACATGTGGTTCCAGCCGGTTCCGGAGCTGCTGAGCTGGGTGATCGACTCCGGTGTCAAGGAGTTGCCCTATCTCGACGTCCCGGCCGCGAACGCGTTGCTGGAGACGATGGTGCCGCACGCTCAGGCCCTGCTGGACGGCCTGTTCGAGGCCGGTGGCGAGCTGGACTGGTCGGCAGGTTCTGCCACGGCCGGCCGCAACATCGGCCGGTTGTGCCAGCGCGACCCCAGAGTCGGCGCCGCGGACGAGGACCGCGACCTGGTGGACTTCGAGATGATCGTGCGGCGGTTCCCGCACGTCTACCGGCCGGAGTTGCTGCTGCTGTCGCAGGCCAGGCTGGCCAAGGAGTGCGAGTACGTGACGCGGTACCTGGGTCACAACGAGCGCTGGCACGGCGAGATCAAGAAGGTGTTCGGCAAGCCCTACAGCGACGGCAGCGGCGTCGGCCTGGACGTGCTGGGCGTGCGGGCCTGGTACCGGACGGTTCTGCTGGACGGCGACCCCCGGGAGCTGCGCGATTTCAGCGACTGGGATGCCGAGCACGGGCGCCTGGCCGACGGTGAGATCACCGCCGCGACCACGGACGACGAGCTCGCCGTCTGGGTGGAGCGCGAAGAGGGGCGCGCCGCGCGGGAGAACCTGCGCCTGCTCGGGACGCAGGAGGCGGTCGGCCTGCACCGGGCGCGGCTGCGCGCCACGGCGATCAGCTCGGGCGGTGGAGACGGCGAGATCGCCGAGGACGCCCAGGTGGGCGAGACAGAGGTAGGCGAGGCAGAGGTGGACGAGCTCCGCGGCTGACGCACTACCCGCGCGGAACGGCCAGACGCCTCGGGCGGCCCCCTGAACAGCGTGTTCAGGGGGCCGTCTCGCATTTGCGCGCCCTTGCGCGACGGCGGTGCGTGTGGTGTCGCCGGGGCCCCGGCCGGGGCAGGACAGGCAGAAACGGCCCTGGCCCGGGACTGTCCGGTCGTCCGGTTCCTGGCGCCGTGCCGAGCTTCCTGGCGCGCCGTGGTTGCTCGCGTGCCGGTGACCGCCATCGTGGAACTACCGGACCTTCCGGGACTGCCGAACCTCTTGCACAGTTACGGTAGGTTCGGTAGTTTCAACCTACCGAACCTACCGGCTAGAAATGGGAGACGGGATGAAGCCGACCGCGAGCCCCGAGGTCACCAGCACGGTGAACAGCGGCGACGTGGATATCGAGTTCACCGGCGAGGTGGTGCAGCTGCGAGTCGACCCGAACGGCTCGAAGGGCGACGTCGTCGCGGTCGCCTACGCCACCACCGAGGACGGCAAGACGGTCCGCATGTGGCTGCGGATCGACGCCGCCGGCGCGCGCTACCTGCGCGAGCGGATCGAGGACGCCACTCCCACGCCGGCGGCGGTCGCGCAGGGCATGGGGCCCGACAGTCGCGTGTTCCGCACCGAGCTGGTCTGGGCCGAGACCGACCAGAGCGCCTGGAGCCAGAAGGCCGGCTGGTCGCTGTTCGTCGACGCCGAGTTGATCGCCCACACCGGCGAGAAGCTGTCGGCGGACGACGCCCAGGCGTGGGCGGACACGCAGCTCGCCGCGAGCATGCGCTGGCTGCCGGGGCACGAGACCAGCAGCTTCTACTGGGTCGCCTCCCCGGCCGCCTGCCGCGCGTAGCTCTCTCCCGGCCGCCGCGGCCTTCCCCGTCCGTGGCGGCCGCCAGCTCGCACCCGGTTCCAGCTGCGAAAGGCTCGACACGATGCCCGTCACCCGGCTACTGCTCGCCGCGTCGGCCGCCCTGCTCCTGGCCGGCTGCGGCGGGACCGCGACCATGCCGGAGTCCTCGCCCTCCGCCGCGCCGTGGACTGCAAGCGGATCCCCGGCCGACCTCGACCCCGCCCGCGGTCCGTGGCTGGTGTCCAGCACCGGAATGTGCTGCAACAAGATCGGCCCGGGTCTGCCGCCGGTGCACTGGTACGTCGTGTGCGAACCGGCGACGGAAGTCTGGGACGAGATCCACAGCCCGGACAGCGGCGCGCCGCACTACCGCGACCCGGACGCGCCGCACATGGTCCAGCTGGAGGTCACCGAAGACGTCTCCCACAACGCGCAGCCCGGCCAGCCGTGCCCCGTCCCGCCCACTTCCACCCCCGACAAGTCCTGACAGCCCAACAACATCGAACCGCGAAAGGGCTCACGCCGATGACCGCCACCACCCCGGAAACCGTGTCCACCGACCAGCGCCTGGCGACGCTGGCCAAGGTCCGCGAGATCCTGCCCGACATCGACGCCGCCCAGGCCACCGCGATCGCCGCGTGGGCGATCAGCGGCTCGATGCCGCTGGACCCGGACGCGCTCAACGCCGCCGGCAAGCGGCTGGCGCAGGTCTCCGGTTTGGCCTGGGACATGCGCGAGGTCGCCAACGACTGCCGCGGCAAGGCCGCCGAGGTCATCGGCGCCTACTACGCCGCCGCGCACCGGCCCTGACCCGCAGTCGAGCCCGGGATTCGTGACCCGTCGCCCGGCTCGCTCCGCCCCACCAGCCCACGCGGCGGTGGCACCGCCCCCACCGGTGCCACCGCCGCCTTCTCGTTTCCACCCCAGCCTTGATCGGAGGCCACCGGCCATGCCGTCCCTCGCCGAGCTCGAACAGATCGCCCGCCACCCGGAACCGGCCTACCCGGAATACGACGCGCTGCGCGCGCAGACCACCGCGGTGTTCGGGCCGTTCGTGTCCCCGCAGGAGGTCGACGAGGGCACCGCGGTGCTCCGGGCGCACACCACCGATTGGGCTTCGGCGGTGCTGGGCCGCCCGTTTCCCGGCAGCCTCCGGGCGGTCAGCACGACCGACGCCCGGTTGCTGATCCTGGCGCACCGCCGCGAGCTCGACCCGCCGCTGCCTGAGCGGCTGCGGCGCTGGCAAACCGAGGCTGAACAGCACGAACGCGCCCAGACCGAGCGGCGGGAAGCCGCGCAGCGGCAGCGTCGGCAGCGGTGGGAGACAGTGCGCGCCGGCTGCGCCGTGGCGGTCGAGGTCCGCTTCAACACCCGCCACGCCGGCAAGTCCGGTCCGCTGGGGCACGTCGTGCCCCGCGTCGACGTTCGCTCGCCGCGCCGGCGGCACCCGGCCGGGCGCGCGCTGTGCGAGACGCCGCGCCGCTCCAGCCCGCTGGTGCTCGGCGAGCCCGTCGACGAGCCAGCCACCTGCGAACGCTGCCTGGAGTTCGCCCGTACCGTCCAGCCTGCCGCCTGACCGCGGCCGCGCCCCCACGACGAGGACCCGATGCCGAAAGTTTCCGCTGTTCAGAAGGCCGCCGAGCTGTGGCAGGGCCTCAACGAGCGGCAGCAGACCTGGCTGATCGTGATCTACCGCGCCGACCAGGACGCCGAAGGCACCGCGCGCGGCGCGTTCGCCCGCGGCGAGCGGTCCCGGCCGGCGTCGCAGTGGCGCTGGCTGGACTACGGCATCGTCGACGACCCGCTGGGCAGCGGACCGTCCGGCGATCTCCAGTTCGAGCTCAACCAGCGCAAGGTGTGGGACCAGGGCGCCGGGTCGACCATGACCGTCCTGATCGAGCGCGGGCTGATCCTGGTCAAGCGGGAGCCGCTGATGATCGGCTGCCGGATGCTGATCCAACTGACCAGGCTTGGCCGCGCGGTCACCCGTGCCGGCGGCGCCGACGACACCGAGCCCGCCCGTCGTCGGCCGCCCGGGATGCTCAGCGAGACGATGTGGTCGATGCTCGTCGACGTCCGCCGCGCCGGACGGCGGGGCGTGCTGCGGTACGCGCCCAGCGGCGCGTGGCAGGCGCTGGCCGAGCGCGACCCGGCGCTGGTGCAGTTCGGCCGCGACCCCGGCGGCAGCGGAAAGACCAGCATCACGCTGACCGACGCCGGCGTGGCGCACTACGCCGACGGCTGGCGGGAGTACGCCCGGCTCTACCCCGGCGTCGCCGCACCGCACCCGGACCCGCAGGCCGAGCCGGTGTGGCCGCGCGAGGTCGACGCCCGGCTCGGGCAGCTGGCCGAGGCGGTCGCGGCGATCGGAACGGACCTGCGCACGCTGGCCACGCAGCTGCGCGAGCTGGAAACGCTGGGGGAGCTGCCGCCGGTGCCAGACAAGGGTGCGGTGCCGGAGTTCGCGGCCGCGGTGAAGCTGCGGCGCGAGCGACACCGGCGCGCCGAGCGCCAGCGGCAGCTGGCCGGCGAGCATCGAGAGCAGCTGCTCGGCCTGTACCGGGACGCGATCGCCCGCTACGTGGCCGTGGCGGCCGCGGTGGTCACCGCGGCCGCCGAGGGACGCGACCCGCGCACGGTGCTCGACGCCGTCCCGGCCACGCTCGACGAGAACGACCGCCTGGTGGGGCTGAACTGCCCGCGGACCGGGCTCGCCGGTGTCGACCGCGAGATCGCCGTCGTGCACCGGGCCGCGGTCAAGGGTGCGAAGCCGGCGCGCCGCCGTGAGGACCGCGAGCGGGAGGAGCGCTCGGCCCCAGCCGGACGGCAGCTGGCCGCGGTCAACGGGTTCGGCGCCCACCTGCGCGCATTGGTCGGCAAGGGCCAGCTCGCTCGGCTGCTGCTGCGCCGCGACGCCTGACCGCGAGGCGAGCACGCCGACGCGGCGGCCACGCTAGGGTGGGCACCGGGCCGAGGCGCTGGCCCGCACCGCCTTCCGGACCGACGCCCACGCCGTCACCCCGGAGTCTCACCTGGCGGGCAAGGTCTGGTGATCGCGCTGAGCGTGATACTCCGTCGTGCCCCGTGAACAGCAGGTGCGGAGCGTGGGAAGCCGTGCCGCGCAAGGAGTTCCGGCATGACCCGTGATCACTACCGCAAGAAGGACGTGCGTGCGCACGCCGCGGCGACCGGCCGCCGCTACCTCGACGCCGCGACCACCCTCGAGGGCGCCATCTCGGGCCGGAACCGGACGGCCACGCAGCTGCGCGACGCGCTCGCCGCGGCGCTGGAGACAGCCGGCTGGCCCGTGGTCATCGAGCACCACCCCCAGTTCCACGCCCTGCCCCTCTACGCCGGGCCGGCCACCGTCCACGTAGGACGCGCCGCCGAGCCGCCGCTGACCGCCACCGGTGACGAGCACCCCGACGACCCGGCCGTCTTCGACCTGGCCGCCCCGCTCACGGTGACGGCGTGGGCACCGCTGAGCGTGGAATATTCCGAGGCCCTGGGCCGGGTCACCGGTGTCGACGCCCACGAGCTCCCCGCCACCGCGACGCCCGCGGAGATCGTCGCGGAACTCGACCGGGTCGTCGGCCAGGCCCGCCGCCGCGACCTCGCCGACTTGAAGCTCGACACCGGCTGCGGGGTCTGCGGCGACCGCTACGCCGCGGGCGGGCTGGCCCGCCCGGCGCGGCCACGGGTCGCGGTGTGCCCGTGCTGCGCGTTCGACGGCGACCTGCTCGACCCCGAGCCCGGCCAGCTGGCGTTCGACCTCGACCAGGCCGCCTCGGGGACGCTGACCGCGCCGGCGGGATGGGCCGGGGTGCAGGCGCTGCTGTGCTGCCTGGGCGGCCCGCGGTTGCCGGACTGGCTGCACGAGGACTGGCGCAGCGCCGGAACCTCCTATGTGCCAAGGGAATGGTGGAGCAGCGCGGAGCAGACCTGGGTCTGGTTGCCACCGGCCGCCCAGCGACCGGCAGCCCTGACCGGGCTCGGCTGCGGCGCCTCGCTGGCGCGCGTGATCGCCGCGGTCGACCATGCGCACCCGGACGCGCGCGACCGCTTCCACGCCTACCTCGCACACGAACTGGCCGAAGGGGACGACGTCGACGACCTCGACGAGGACCGGGTGCCCGGCGAGGTCGTCGAGCGGTTCTGGCCCGCCGTCGTCGCCTACGCCGTCGCCCTGCTCACCCAGCAGGCCGAGCGGCCGGGACAGCGGCGGCCCTGGCACGTGCTCGCCTCGTTGGAGCTGTCGGACTGGTTCGACATTCTCGCCGGCGACCAGGACGACGACCTCGATGCCTACCCGGTCGAAACGCTGCTGCACGGCGGCATCATCACCGTCCGCGACCTGCTCAACCCGGTCGAACCCGGCCGGCAGCCCGAGTAAGCTGCACGCGTTCGTCCTCCCCGCGTACGTACACGGGGCTGGCCCCATCGACGAACTGTCCGACGTCCACTCTGGACGTGTTGTCCCCGCGCGAGCGGGGCTGTGCCGGCGGCGATCGATGCCGCGGCTGCCCTGCGCCCGCGAAAGGACAACTCCCTCTTGCACAAGCCCCTTCACGAGGACGTCTCCGCGGACCGCGCCTGGGTCGTGGGGCGCCGGATCTACGTGCGCTGTCCCAAGAACTCCCAGCTCGACAGGAAGCTGATCGAGCTGGGAGCGAAGTGGGACTGGGACGTGCGAGCTCGCTGGGTCGGCACCGGCAAACGCGAGCAGGTGCTACCCCTGGTCCTGGCCGACGAGCAGCGAGCGCGGGCCGAGCAGGAGGCCGCCCGGCAGGTGCTGGAGGCCGGTCGGTGGGTGACCGTCCCGCGCGGCGTCGTCGCCCTGCACGGGCGCGCCGGCGAGCTGGGTGCGGTGTGGGACAGCGCCGGCCACCGCTACGCCATGCCCAGCGAGGACAGCCGGGCCGAACTCCAGCGGATCGTCGACGCCTGGGTCGCCGAGCAGAAGGCCGCCCAGCAGCGGCGCGCGGCCGACAACGCCGAAGCGCGCGCGACGCAGGAGGCCGAGGCGAAGGCGGCCGCGGTCGAGGAGGCCGAGCGGCGGCGGGCCGAGATCGTGGCCGACAGCGGCCGGGCGCCCATCGGGGACACCGAGACGTTACACACGATCAGCACCCGGTGGATGAATCGCGCGACTGCGGAGAGCACGGCGTGGCCGGTCGGGACGGTGCACCGGCTGCGCGGCGGCCGCCGTGGACTGGTGGTCGCGCGAAAGGTGTGGTTCACCAACGACGACGACGCCACCGACATCGACTGGCACCCCGACGCGCCCGACGAGGCGCACTGGAACTTCCAGTACACGCTGGCGATCGTCGAGCCGACCAACGCCGAACTCCGAGCCGACGCCGAGGCCGCCGCGCTGCGCGCCGACGCCGCGCAGCTGCACGCGTTGTTCCGGGAGCTCGGGCGGGCCGGACGCGTCGTCTACGCGTTCACCGCGGTGCCCGACTCGGCCCGGGTCGGCACGATCCGCGGCACTGCCGGCACGCCCGGCACCAGCTCGTTCGACACCGGCACGGTCATCCTCACCGACGACGACCGCGTGGTGTGGCAGCACCCCGGCCACCACGACGACTGGATCCGCACCGAAGCCGTCGTCACCGGCTCGGATCAGCTGGACCGGGTGCGCGCCCTGCTCGCCGCCGGCGCTCGCACCCGCCACCACGTCGACCAGCTCACCTACACCTACGAGATCACCACCACCGCCACGCGGTGACGTGGTGACCGGTCCCACGCGGCGCCACAGCGCTTCGGGCGGCCCCCACGGTGCGCGCGAGCGCGACGTCCCCGAACCCCGGAATCTGGCGCTGTCCTGGGTGGACGCGTCTCGCGGCGGTCGGCCCGTCGGGCCGCAGGCGCTGCTGCTGCCCCGACGCCGCACACCGACCCACCCGCAAAAGTACGTCCACATGAGTTGACATCGGCCCGGCAAGCCCTAGTATCGACTCCCGTAGTCGTCAACTCATATGGACGTTCGGGGAGTTCGTCCGGGTTGGCGGCCATGGACCGGCTGTGGGGGCCGGTCCGGCTGAGCCGGTCCGTGAGGGGAGCCGACCTGTTGGTCGGCAGCGCACGCGTGGGATGCGACGGACCGGCTCGTCCACGACGGGAGGGGACGAGCAATGCCAACCACCAGGCCCAGGAACTCGACACTGACCAGGACCGGGCGCGTGGCGGCCGCGGCCGCCGCGGTCGGCCTGGCCGCCGTCGGAGCCGGCATCGCCGGCGCCGGGACCGCCGCCGCGTCGGTCGCCGCGTACCCGTGCGGGTACAGCTCGCAGGGGATGGACGCGCACTATCGCCACTGCGCGGACAGCTTCATCCTCATCCGCGCCGACTGGGACACCGGCACCCACTACACGACCTGCGTCGGTCCGTGGGGCGAGGTGCCGCTCTACCACGACGGGCCACACCGCCAGGTCAACGCCTACTACGTGCCCAAGGCCCCGGCGCTGATGCAGAACATCCACGGCGAGTGGATCTGCCGGACCGGCCAGCCGGACTGGCCGTGAGCGGCCGGGGAGGCACCGTGCGGGACACCATCATCGCCGTGGCCGCAGACCTGTTCGCCGAGCGCGGCGCCGACGACGTCGGCTTCGACGAGATCGCCGCCACCGCCGGGATCAGCGCCCGCCACCTGCGCGTGTACTTCACCTCGACCACGGCCATCCGGGCCGCTGTCGACGCGCACGCGGGCGAGCACGAACGGGAGGAGGCAGGCGGTGCCGGCGCGCAGCTGGTCGCCTGACCCGGCCGCGGCCACAGGATGGCTGCGCGGCACGGTCCGCACCGTGCGCTACCAGGTCACCGCGGCCGACTCGGTGCGGCGGCTGGCCGGGCGCAGCGTCGAGTTCGCCCGCAAGCCTGACGTGGTGGCCTCGGCCCGGTTGCTGGAGCTGTGCGAGTGGCCCTGCATGGACGCCGTCCGCGACGCCATCGCCCCCGCCGAGTGCAGCCTCGGCGCCCGGCAACACCTCGACCACCAGGCGCCGATCGCCATCGGCGCCGAGCTCACCATCACCGCGCGGTGCACCGTGGCCACCCACTCCTACAGCGAGTGGGAGGTCGACGTGCACGACGGCCACGAAGTCGTCGGCCAGGCGACGCTGGCGTTCGTCGTCGTCGACCAGGACACCTTCGAGCGGCAGAGGCTGAGGCCGAAGACGACGTCCGCCATCCCGAAAACCGCGTAACAGAGCCAAATCCGAAGCTTTTCGCATTCCACACGCGGGTGACGTGTGCCCAGATTTTGCACCACTGCAACGAGAAGGGGAAACCAGTGAAGACTTTGACTAAGGGGCGCCGGATGGCGTCGGCGCGGACCTTGGCCGGCGCGGCGCTTGCCGGAATGCTCGCGCTCAGCGCGCTCGCCCTGGACGTGTCCACCGCCGCGGCCAGCCCGGCGCCGCCCAGCGCGGGACTCGACGCCGGGATGCCCAGCGACGGCCTGCACCCGGATGCCCCGGTGACCGCACCGGACGGCACCCGGATCTGGGGCACCCGCGAGGGGGCGGCGCCGGCTTCGGTCGCGCGCGCAGCCATGCCCAACACGATCGAGATCCGGGTCGACGGCGCCCGGGTCCGATCCTCGGTGCCGAACGGGCCGGTCGTCGGACTGGCCTACCGCGGCCAGACCGGCGGCGCGAACTGCAAGGTCTCCAGCGGCGGCTACACCTGGGGATTGGTGTCGGTCAACGGGTCCTACGGATGGATGCGCACGGACCTCTTCACCATCATCTACCAGAGCACCGGCCCCTGGGGCTCGCTGCCGCGGTGCTGATTCCCGGCCCGGTGAGCAAACAGGCGGTGAGCTCGCGGCCGCGGCACCCGGACCGAATGGGCGCCGCGGCCGCTGGGCCGCGCGGCGGTTCGCCCCCGCCAATCAGGACGTTCAGCGCGGCAACGCGCCGCCCCGTCGTCGCATCGTCCACGCACGACGGTGCTTACAGGCATTACCAAGGGGGACAACATGACAGCGCGGACACGACCTGAGCATCCGGCGCACGGCGCGCGCGGCCGCGGCGGGCGGGCCGTCCGTGCCGGGCTGCTGCTCGGCGCCGCCGGGATGCTGGCTGCGGTCGCGGGTGGATGCTCGGACACGCCGACACCGCCCGCGCCGACTCCGCCGTCGGGAACGCCGGTGGCCACGGTGCCGCTGCCCGCGCCGTCGGCGGACGGGCCGGTGCTCACCGTGGACGGCCAGGCCAGCTGGACGACCGGCCACCCCGGATGCGCGGTGCTGCGCACCGACGCCGGGCAGGAGTTCAGCCTCGTCGGCCCGGCGACCCAGCAGCGCCTCGGCGAAGTCCGCTCCGGAGCCTCGCCGGCCCAGCAGCGGGTGCGGATCACCGGCTACGTGCCCAAGGTCGGCGCCTCGGTGTGCGGCGCACTCCGCGCATTCGTCGCCGAAAAGGTGACGGCAATGAACTGACAGTCACCAAAACACAAAAGCAGACGCTTACGCAATCCCGGTTTAGCTACATGAGCCGGGGCCGTTTTCGTGCCCAAAAAACGGCAAGAAAAACGGCTGGGAATATTCGTTCAGAAACGGGTTGACATTCCCGATCCAGGCGATGCAGAGTGAGGCTGTCCAGCTGATACACGCTGGTCACAGGCCAGCAGGGGAGACGCTGGCCGCACCGAGGGGGACTCGTCGCCACGTAGGGGGAATCGTCCGGCGCGCTATCGCCATGCCGGTTTCGCATTTCTCCCACATCCGTCCTGTTGTCGATAGCACTCGCCGTCGGCCCGGGGTCTCGGTGTGTCGGAAGAGCAAACGGAATCGGGGACATTAATGGCAGTACGACCATCCCGTGCGGCCGGGCTGATCGCCGGGTGCGCGGTACTCGTGGGGATCGCGGCCGCGCCGTCCGCGCTCGCCCAGGGATCGACGACCTCGCCCGGCGCCGACCGCTCCGCGGTCGAGGGCAACCAGCCGAGCTGGGCGACTCCCTCGGCCAAGGTCGGGCACGCCGACCTGCACCAGCAGCGGCACATCAAGGTGGCGCTGGCGCTGCGTGATCCGCAGGGCGCGGAAGCCCTCGCCAAGGCGGTCAGCAAGCCGGGCTCGCCGCAGCATGGCAAGTTCCTGTCCAGCAAGGAATTCCTCGACCGGTTCGGCCCGACCCAGCAGACGGTCGACCAGGTCACCTCCTGGCTGCGCGGGCAGGGCCTGAAGGTCGACGGCGTCGCGAGCAACCGCCACTTCGTCGAGGTCACCGGCGACGTCGCGCAGTTGCAGACGACGTTCGCCACCTCGCTGGCCACCTTCCGGCACCAGACCAAGGACGGCCGGTCGTTCACCCTGACCGCGCCGGAGTCCGCTGTGTCGGTGCCCCGGCAGGTGCGCGGCGCGGTGAGCGCGGTGCTCGGCCTGGACGACGCGAGCCGGACCATCACCACCGGGCAGGTCGCGCCGCGAGCGGCCAACGGCGCCCGGCCGGGAGTCACCCCGGCCGCGGGCGACCCGTCCAGCTGCGCGCGGTACTGGGGCGAGGTCAACAACGGCGCGGTGCCGCAGAAGTACGCCGGCGGCAACCAGTCCAACTACCTGTGCGGCTACACCGCCCCGCAGATCCGCGCCATCTACGGCCTGAACAGCGCGAACACCGGTGCCGGGCAGACGGTGGGCATCGTCGGTGCCTACCACCTGGACTCGATCGTCGCCGACACCAACAAGGCCGCCGGCCAGTTCGGCGCGCCCGCGCTGACCGCCGGCCAGTACAGCGCGGTCCTGCCGGGCAGCTTCGACAACCAGGACAAGTGCAACCCCGACAGCTGGGCAGGGGAGCAGGCGCTGGACGTGCAGTCCATCCACGAGGTCGCACCGGCGGCGAAGATCGTCTACTACGGCGCCAAGAGCTGCTACGACCTGTACAACGCGCTGAACAAGGCCGTGGCCGACAACAAGGTCTCGCTGATCAACAACTCCTGGCTCTACCCCGGTGAGACCGCGGTCTCGCAGGCCGAGCGCGACCAGATGGGCTCGATCGCGGTGCAGGCCGCGATCCAGGGCCAGGCCCTGACCTTCTCCAGCGGCGACTCGGGCGACAACTCCGGTCCGGGCGCGGCGGGCAAGGCCGAGGCCAGCTTCCCCGCGTCGCACCCCTGGGTGACCGCGGTCGGCGGGACCTCGGTGGCGCTGGACGCCAGCTCGAAGATCAAGTTCACGGCGGGCTGGGAGAACTCGGGCAACACGCAGTCGGGCTCCAGCTGGGTTGCGCAGAACGACGCGGACGGCCGGTTCGCCGGCGGCGCCGGCGGCGGCGTGTCCAAGCTGTACGACCAGCCGGACTACCAGAAGAACGTGGTTCCCGCCGGGGTCGCGAACGGCCACCGCGCGGTGCCGGACATCGCGGCGCTGGCCGACTCCTACACCGGCATCGCGATTGGCTACACCACGCCGCAGGGCTACATCGCCTACTCCTCCGGCGGCACGTCGCTGGCCTCGCCGATCCTCGTCGGCCTGGTCGCCAACGCCCAGCAGGCCCAGGGCCTGACGCGGATGGGCTTCTTGAACGACGCGATCTACGCGCTGGCCGGGAAGCCGCAGATCACCGACGTGAAGCCGACGCAGGCGGGTGTTTGGTCGCCGTTCATGGCCGGGTTCGGCCACGTCTCGGTGCCCACCCAGAACGGCTCCTACCTGCTCGACCTCGACTCCAAGCCGCAGTCGCTGGTGTCGGGCTCCGGCTGGGACGCCGTGACCGGCATCGGAACGCCGACCTCGGGCTTCGTCACCGCCCTCGGCAAGTGATCGGAGGCGGTGCGGCCGCCGCTGCCTGACCCGCGGCGGCCGCACCGCGACTCCCCAGACCCCCCAACGAGCAGGAAGGAGGTTCACCGTGATCGACGGCGACGGCGACCGGCATGCCCACGCGGACGGAGACGATCCGCGCCCGGACGGCACGACCGACCCGACCACCCCCTCGGGTGCGCGGCACAGACTCGAGCAGCCGCCCGCGGTGACGCGCCGCCGCCGGACCGTGCTCTGGACGCTCGGCGCGCTGGTCGTCGTCGCCCTCGGCGTGACCGGCTGGACCGTCGCCTCCGGCGGCACGCCGTCGGCCGCGACGAACACGGCCACCGCCACGGCGACCGCCGCCGTCCATCCCGGCGCCGACGACGGGCCCGCGATCGTGGACCCGCAGCCGGTGAGCCCGCAGCAGCTGAGCCAGCTGCCCGCGGCCACCACCTTCGGCACCGTCGCCGCCGCACTGAAAGACCCAGCCCCGGGCCAGGCGCCCGGCGGCCGGCTGGTGCACCCCTCGACCACGGTGCCGCTCTACGCCTCGCCCGGCGGCCCGGCCATCGCCGCGCTGCCGCCCACGCAGCTGGTCAGCGACACCTGGCTGCCGGTGGTGGCAGAGCAACCCGGCTGGGCGGAAGTCCTTCTGCCCTCGCGCCCCAACGACACCGCGGCCTGGATCTACCTCGACGACACCGTCACCACCGCGCACAGCCCGTACCGCATCGAGGTCGACCGCGCACGGTTCACGCTGACGCTGTTCAAGGACGGCAAGGAGACCGGGCACTGGACGGTCGGCATCGGCAAGCCGAACTCGCCGACCCCGGCCACCCGCACGTTCCTCCTCGCGTCCATTAAGGACACTCACCCGACTTTCAGTCCGATTGTGCTGCCGACCGGCGCGCACTCCGACACCTACGAGTCCTACGGCGGCGGTCCCGGGACCGTCGGCCTGCACACGTGGCCGAGCGCAGACGTCTACGGCCACCCCAGTTCTGACGGCTGCATCCGCATTCCGCCGGATGCGCTTCAGGTGATCAGCAGCGACGTCCCGATCGGGTCACCGGTGCTGATCAGGTGAAACACCCATCCAGAGGCCCATCCGGGCCACACCACACCAAGGGGGGACCAGTGGTCCGTACCACCTCTCGATCCACGCGCATCCTGGCCGGCGTCAGCGCCGGCGGTGTCCTGGCCGCGGGCGCCGTCGCCCTGGTGCTCAGCACCGGGTCGCCAGCCAGCGCGGCGGGCACCACCTCGACCGCCTACGGGGTCTCGGCCACCGGCGTCGATCCGGTCGGCGCGACGCCGTCGGTGTCCAGCGACGGCGCGGTCAAGACCGCCTCCGGCTCGGCCGCGGGCAAGGCCGGCACGTTCAGCGCCTCGGGGATCACGGTCAAGGCCGGCGCCGGGATGGCGGAGGCCACCGTGGGCGCGCTGACCGTGGGAGGCAAGTCCATCGGGTCGGTCAGCGCCAAGTGCGCCGACGGCAAGACGACCTACAGCCACTCCGGGGCCGCGCCGGAGGCCAGCAACCTCAAGGTGAGCTTCGGCGGGGGCGCCGGTGCCACCGTCCAGATCATCGGCGCCGGTGGCAAGGCCGTGGAGACGATCACCGTCGCGGTGGTCAAGTGCGGCACCGGCACGCCTCCGACCGAGCAGCCGCCGACGCAGCAGCCCACGGGTCAGCCGACCGGCCAGCCGACGCAGCACCCGACCGGTCAGCCCACGACCAAGCCGACCGGCACGACCAAGCCCGGCCAGAAGCCCGGTCAGCGGCCCGACCAGCCGGCGCCCAAGCCGGTCCCGCACGACGGTCACCACCCCGTCACCGGCTGACCCTGGCCGAACCGGTACCCATCCGCTGGTGGGGCGAGGTCGAACCCGGCCTCGCCCCACCAACCCGCGCAGCAGGGGAAGACATGCCCGCACGCACCACGACACCGTCCTCCGCCGCGGTCCGGCGGGTGCTCGCCGGCGCCATCCTCGGCGCGGCGCTCGCGGCCGGGGCGACCCTGGCCGCCACCTCACTCACCTCCGCCGCGCCGGACTCGCCGGGGTCGGTGCGCACCGCGGCCGTCCCCGATGTCGTGGGCCTCAACGGCGCGATGCCGAATGCCCCGTGACCCCAACCCCGGCCGGTGTTGCGCACCGGCCTCCCCACCGCGGGGGCCCGGACCATCTACGGTCCGGGCCCTCGTGCCTGTTCAGGGGCTGTCCGGCTGGAGCCCGCGACCGCCACCAGCGAGCCGCTGGTGCCGCGCGGCTTGCCTTTCGGGAGCGAACCCCGAAAAATCGGTGGTCAACCCTGTTTAGGAGGACGATCCGATGCCTTCGGTACGCCCGCAAGCCCGTCGCCGCGACGCCGAGGGGGAGTGGGTCTACGACGCGCGCATTCCGGCGAAGATCACGCTGGAGCAGGCCGCGACCGCCCTGGCCGTGGTCGACGGCACTCCGAACCGCGCGCGGGTCGCCAAGGACGCCTTGCCGAAGGCGCTCCAGGAGGTCGTCCGGCTGCTGCTGGCGGGCGAGACGATCGCGCCGCCCGCCGCTCTGGTGGGCCAGTGGCGCGAACGCCTCGTCGCCGACGGCGTCTTCCCCGCTGCCTGACCCGCGCGGCGGCGCAGCGTGCGCCGTCGGCCGGTCCGCGGCGCAACCGTGGTCCGTCACGTCCCAGCGATCCCGTTCACCCGAAATGATCAGGGTTGAACCCTGGAATATCGGGGTTGAACCCTGTTTAGATCGAGGTGTCCGCATCAGCGGACGCCGCCCGCTTCTCCTGGCCGGATTCCCGGGCGGCGTCCATGCCCTCGCTGGGAGAGCGCCTTATGGATACCAGTCTCAGGATCACCACGTCGTCCACCGCCGGCCGCGGGCCGGGCCGGGCCGGACGGGGACGCTGATGGCCACCGCCGGGGAGCTGCGGGAAGCACTCCAGAGGCTGCGCAACGCCTCGCCCGCGGAGAAGAACGCGGCGAAGTCGGCCGCCCTGACGCTGGGCGCGCAGACGGCGCTGGAGATCTCCGACCGCACCGCGCGCGGCCAGTTCGTCGCCTCCTTCGAGTCCGACATCAACGCGGCGGCGGACGCCTGAGCGTGTCCCGCTCGCCGACCGGCGCCCCGGCACGCCATGATCAGGCGTGCCGGGGCGCCCGCTCCGCGCACGCCCGATTCGCGCGGAGGTACTGGTGGACCGCATCGCCCCCGGCGACCAGCCGTTCACCGTGGCCGAGGCCCGCGACTACGTCGCGACCCTGATCCGCGAGTTCGAAGGCCAGCCCGGCGTGGAGCTGCTGGGCCTGGTCGGCGGCGTGCTCGACAACGTCGTCTGCACCTGCCGGCACGACACCGGCCGCCTGGCCGACGTCGTGCCGCTGCACCCGCGCGCGGACTGAACCCCGCGGACCGGCCACCGCCCGGCACGCCGACGACGTCGAGACACCGACCCCCGGGCCACGCGGCTCGTCAGGTGCGCGCGGCGGCCAGCTCGGGGAACATCTCGGCGACGACGCGCCCGACGGTCGTCTCCAGCTTGGAGGTCTCCGGCACGATGCGTTCGCCGATGCCGGGAAGCAGGTCGCGCTCGATGTACCAGCCGCGCAGATGCTCGGGGCCGAACTCGGCGGCCTGGGGACGGGTGGCGTGCCGGCGCAGCGACTCCTCGAGGGAGACGTCGAAGTAGTAGAACGCGGTCGGTCCGCGGTGGTCTGCGTGCAGGCGGGTGAGCATCGCGCCGTAGCGCTCGGCTGCCAGGATGCCCTCGACCACGACGTCGTAGCCGCGGTCGAGGGAGAACCGGGTGACCTGGTCGATCAGGTCGATGTTCGCCCCGCCGTCGACGTCGTGCTCGCGCAGCACCCGGCGGCGCAGGTAGTCCTGCTCGACCAGGGCCAGGCCACGGCCGCGTCGGCCGCGCAGGCCCGCGGCGGTGGAGGACTTGCCGCTGCCGCTCGGGCCGCGCAGCACGATCAGCCGGGTCTCCGTGGTGCCTACCTCGCTCATCGGCGGTTGCCGCCGGCCAGGCAGGCGAGCTCGGCCGCGCGGGCCACGCACCGCAGGCAGGGCCGGTCGCCCAGGGCGTCGACCACCTCGATCCGCCCGCGATCGGCCGGGCGGCCGCACAGCGTCCGCGGTTCGACAGAGGTGTCCAGCAGCGCCACGTGCACCTCTCCCGTGTCGGCGGCGCCGTCTGGAGAGCTGGCCGCGGCCCCTGAGGAAGGCGGCGGGACGTCCGGGAGCAGGCGCAGGTAGGTGACCGTCGCGCCGGCGTCGGCCAGGGCCTGCCGGGCAGTAGGCCAGGCGTCGTCCATCTCGTTCCCCTCGCCCGGTCGCCGGGTGGATGCCGTGCTCATCGTCGCGTACCGCCTGGAGTTGCAACCGACCGGAGCCGCTGTGCCCTGAACAGCACATTCACTCGGAGTTTATGCCTATAGTCATAAGGTGCGTCACCTTATGGCAGTCGCCTCTGGCTTGATCCACATTGTGCCTATAGGCATAGCGATCTATGCCGGCCGTCGAACCACCCTCGGACTTCGCACGCGAGCTGGGCAGCCGCGTGCGGGCCGCCCGGCTGGCGAAGGCGCCCAAGCGCTGGAGCCTGGAGCGCCTGGGGCGCCGGGCCAGGGTGAACTGGAGCTACATCGCCGAGATCGAGCGCGGCGAGGTCAATCCGACGGTGCTGGTGCTCGCGCGCATCGCCGCGGCGTTGGAGATCGACCTGGGAGTCCTGCTGGGCGAGTTGCCGGCGCCGCCGCCGGGCAAGGACCCCGATCTCGACTGAGCGGGTTCCGCCGGCCCGCGGGCGGCGGTAGCGTGCGGCCGCCGACGCGGTCAATTGTTCACGACCATGCGCTCCGACGTGCGCGTGATCTCCCTCGACGCGGTCCCCGAAGCGGATACCGTGGTGCGCGCACGGCTACGTAGCGTTCGGGGCTGCCAACGGCGGAGGCCCGCGCCGTCACTCCCGGCGCGGGCCTCCGCACGTCTTGCTGCCGCTGCGCGACTCGGTTACGCGATCAAGTGGTCGAACTCGCCGGCCTTCGCGCTGATCAGGAACGCTTCCAGCTCAGCGATCGTGAATCCGAGCGTGGTGCGCTTGTCGACCGGCGTCGTCGTGTACTCCTTGTCGTCCTGCACCCCGATCCAGTCTCCGACCCTGGTCAACCGGAAGCAGTTGCCTTTGTCAGGCGAGGCCGAGGGCTTCTCGTACTTGCCCCTGCGCAGCTGCTCGATGGGCGGCCGTTCTTCTGTCATCTCCACTCCTTCTGCGGTTACGGGTGGGGCCGCCATGGGTGGTGGTCCCACCCAAACGCAGCATCCCCCGCGCTCACAGAGGGTGCGCGGGGGTGCGGCGACGAACACCGTAACGGCGGCTGGCTCAGCCGCTGTACATCGCCCAGATCTCCTCGATCCGCCGGCGCGAGTCCTCGATGTCGAGCGCGACCGCGCGGCTGGCGGCCACGCTGAACAGGTTGTTGTAGTAGCGCAGCTCGGACGGCTTCTCCAGGAAGCCGCTGCCCGGCCCGGACTCGACGAACACGGCTTCGGGGTCCTCCGGGTCGGAGAACTGGGTGATCTCGAAGCTCATGCCCTTGGCACCGTAGGCGTCGGCGGTGAACGGTGCCACCAAAATTTCGACGGTGGCCGCCCAGTTGGCGTCCAGCAGGTGCCGCAGCGCCGAGGCCAGCACGAGGCGGCCGCCGACGTGGCCGTGCAGGGCGGCCTCGCCGATCACCACGGTGTAGCGAAAGTCCGGGTCGGTCAGCCGCTGCTGGCGCAGCATCCGGAACTCCACCACCCGCGACATGTCCACCGGGCGCGTGTGCTGCGACGCGCTCACGACGGCACGGGTGTACGCCTCGTCGGCCAGCAGCGTCGGGATGTAGGCGTCGACGTACTGGCGCACGTGCGCGGCGTCGAGCTCGAAGCCGGCCAGCATCTCGTCGTGCTCGGTGATGACGTCGACGTAGTCGGACCACCACCCGAGCTGGTCGCCGTGCTCCCACCACTCATGCCACCGTTCGGCCTGTTCAGGCGTCGGTTGCAGGATTTCTACGGCCTTGCCGAGCTGGAAGTGGGTCAGCTTGGCCTTGCCAATCTCGATCTTCGACCACCGGGACTGGTTCATCTTGCCGATGTAGTTGGCGATGTCGGTGCCCGACAGCTTCAACGCGGTGCGGCGATCGCGCATCTGACGGCCGAGGCGGCGCCGGCGCAGTGTGGGACTCACGTTCCCGTTCATCGTGCCCTTCCTGGGTCGGGCCACATTCCGTGGCTGTGTCACCCATGTCTCCGGCCGCATACCGCGGCCGTTCACCCGAATGGCGTCCTTGACTAGCTAAAGACTAGTTCTGGACTATGTTCTACATAGGTCGGGTACTAGATCGCAACGGTAGTCGACCTTCCGAGTTGTCGGGGGAGGGCTCGCACGGCAGCCCCCCAGGTCGTGCACAGCGGCCCTCTCCCGGCGCCGAAAGAAGAAACGGCGTGTCCCGAAGGTCCCCCGCCTTCCCCGGGGACGCGCCGACGAAAGGAAACGTGGCGGGCCCTCGCGGTCCTCCCCCTCCCGCAGGGGCCCGCCACCCCAGACAGCGGTGGCCCCCTCGTGGAACCCCTCGAGCGAGGGGGCTACTGCACCAACCGGCACCGGGAGCCGCGATGGATCAGGCAGCGCACGCGCCCAGCGCGCCGTTCCTGGTACGCGGCCGTATCGGTGATACCCCAGTCGAGCGCGCGGTCGCCACGATCGAGGAAGCCGAAGAACTCGCACAGCTCGCGGCCACCGCCGGCGACGGCTCCTGGGGCTCCTGGATGGTGCTGCCCACCGACCCTGACTCCCCGGCCGAACCCATCGTGCTGTTCGGCCGCCTCCGCAAAGGCATCACCGGCGAATCCCGCCGGGAAGTCCACGCCGTCGGCGTCGTCCCGGGCCTGCTGCTGGCCGAGCAGCTGCGCGCCGCCTGCGGTGCCCAGCTCGCGCGCGGCGACCTCGAGTTCGTCGAACTGGGCCACCACATGCCCTGCGAACGCTGCCTCCAGCGCCTCGGCCTGATCCCCGAGCGCGTCGAGCTTCCGCCCGCGGCCGCACCGGCACCGGCCGGGCTGCCGGACCTGCACCCGGACCTGCACGAGCTGTTCGCCCAGCTCGGCCACGACAGACCCGTCCTTCCTGGAAGGGGATGCATCGAACCACCAGTCACACGACCAGAGAGGTGAACGTCTTGACCGTCCTGACCGACCATCCCGCCCCCGCCGGCATGTCCGACCCGCTCGACCAGGCCGCGGCGCTGCTGGCCTGCATCGAGACCGAACCCGCAGTGTTCCTGCGCGGACTGGACCACCACCACGCCGGCGCTCTCATCACCGCCGGATTGCCGACCCTGCGCTACCGGCGCACGCCGTACCCCGGCCACCAGGAGCACCTGGTCGTCGACCTCGCCACCGGCGACGGCGTGCGCATCGACGTCCGCTACGACAAGACCGACCGCGCGGCCATCGCGCGCGTCGCGCAGACCGACAACGGCGTGCTGTTCAACCGGCTCGTCGCCCACCTGACCTGGTGGGACCTCAACGGGCGTCCGGCCGTGGCGAACATCCCGGCCGCGCTGGCCGCCCAGAACAACGTGCTGAGGGCATCGTGACCGCCCCGGCCGGAACCGACGAACTCGACCGTCGCGAACCCGGCACGCACATGCCCGGCATCCTCAAGACCCTCCGCATCGACTGGCCCACCCGGGACCCGGACGAGGAGGAAGCCGAAGCCCACACCCGGCTCCTCGAGCGCATCGCGGCCGGTCTGGCGAAGCTGCCGGAATCCGGGCCGGTCGTCGTGGAGGTGCCCTCGCAGCTGAGCGCGGCTGACGCCGAGGTGCTGCGCCCGATGCTGGACTCGCTGCGGAAAACGGCCCCCGAGCTCAAGTTCGCCTTCTTCACCCCGTCGTCGCCGGATGCAGCCGGCCCCGACGAGGTCTGACCCGAATCCGATCCGAGGAAGTGACGATGACCAGCATGCTTTCCGCGCCACCGGCACCATCGATGCCGTCGCTGGCGTTCCCCGACCTTCCGGAGCGACCGGCGCTCGCCCTGCCCGTGGAGGACCCCGCCTTCATGGCCCTGCTGCGCGACGCCGAGCCCGATCTGACCCACGTCCGGCAGAACCACCGCCACGCCGGCGAGGTCGTCCACGTCTGGCGCCACACGCACACCGGCGCGTTCGCCGTCCTGATCATGCGCGACTCCGGCCGCCACGGCGTCAAGGAGTCCGGCGGCACGCCGCTGTACGACCGGCTCTCCCAGCTCGCTGGGATGTGGCTGGCCAGCGAGAGCCCACGCCCGGCCCGGTGCTGATCGTGTGGCAAGGCGCTGGGCTCCTTCTCGGGTGCGCGCTCGCGGGCCTGTTCGCCGTGGCGCTGCTGGCAGGGCTCGTGCTGGCCCTGCGCAAGCGGGCCGTCCAGCGGCAGCCGCGCTATCCCGATTACCAGGAAACCCTCGTGCAGAAGCGGGTGCGCACCCTGCGTCTGCGCGATCGCTCGCCCGACGCCACTCAGCCGCTGCGCCCGGACCCCCGGTGGACGCGCTGACCTCGAACCCTCTGGCGAGTCACCCAGATCCGGCCCGGACATCACCACCACGCGATGTCCGGGCCGGGTCGTCTCGAACCTCATTCCGCACCACCGCATCAACCCTGGAAGGCAATCTTCATGATCGACACGACGACCGAGTCCGCCGACACCACAATCGGCACGGCCGCCGACGGCTACACCGACCCGCCGCCCACGACCGTGGCCGCCGACGTCGTGCTGTTCGGCGTCGACGACGAGGGGCGGCTGCGGGTGCTGACGATCCGGCGGCTGTGGGACCCGTACGCCGGTCGGCGGGCGCTGCCCGGCGGCCTGCTGGAGGAGAACGAGGACCTGGCCGCGGCCGCCGTGCGTGAGCTCGGCGAGGAGTGCGGCATCCACGTGGTCGCAGACGACCTGACCGAGATCGGCTCCAGCAGCGCCCCGGACCGCGACCCACGCCGGCGCGTGCTGTCGGTCGCCTTCGGCGCCGTGCTGCCGGACTGCCCGGTGCCGACCGCCGGTGACGATGCCAGCGAGGCCCGCTGGATGCTGGCCGAGGCGATCATCGACGATCCCGAGTCGGTGGCCTTCGACCACCACCAGATCGTGGTCCGCGCGAGGAAGCAGCTGGTTGAGCAGATCATGCGGGTCGCGCCGGGCGCGCTGCCGGCGCTGGACCGCGTCGAGGACGCGGTGCGGGCGTTCACCGCGGTGCTCGGCTCCGTCGACCGGGAGGCCCTGGTCACCGAGCTGAAGCAGGTCCGCAAGAGCCAGCTGCACGAGCTGGTCGGTGGACTGGACGGGGCGCTGTCCAAGATCTCGGATGTGCTCGGCGACTGCGGCGAGACCGTCGGCGACTTCCTCAGCTCGACCGAAGAGCTGGAAGCAGCGAGCGAAACCCTCGCGGAGGTCGGCACGCATCTGGAGAACGTGGTGCACGAGCTGCGCCCCTGACCCCGTCCCCGTCCCCGTCACGCCACGACACGAGTCCGGCCCCGGCACCGCGAAGGTGCCGGGGCCGCTCGTTGTCACCGCGCGCGCGGGGTGTCGCCGGGGCTGTCGTGCGCGGCCGTGACCGCTGCGCGGCCGCGCAGCGCGGCGACGTCGGGGTCGCGGCGCAGCATGGCGGCGACCTGGATCAGCCAGCGGGCCTCGGCGAGCAGGTCCGGCGTGGCGGGGGAGTGCTGTGGCATGACGACGTCGACGACTTCGGGATGGTGTCGTCGCCCGGCCCGGTAGGCGTCGAGGGCGGCGCCGAGCTCGGCTGCTTCCAGCAGGACGTCTCCGGCGACGGGGCTCAGGCCGCGTTCGCGGGCGGCTGCCAGCGCCCAGCCCGGGATCTGCGGCGGGATGTAGGGCCGCAGCGCCAGCTGTGCGTCGCGGATCTCCAGCGTGCGGCGGTAGAGCCGGTACTCGGTGCGTTCGGCGCGGGTCAGCCGTCCCTGCTCGGGCTCGTCCAGCTGCACCTGCGGCATCACCTCCTCGACCACCTGCCGCCACAGCGGGGTCAGGCGCCGGGTGGCGTGCCACACCTGCCAACGGACCGGCAGGTTGCGCAGCGCTGGCCACCAGCTGGTGAAGGTGGCGCCGGCCGTGCCGACGCCGATCGAGAGCAGGGCCAGCCCTTCGGCGATCTCCGCCTGCAACGGCAACGCGTGGCCGGTCACGGCGAGCACCACCACCCCCGCGCCCTTCCACGCCGCCCACACCAGGCCGAGGATGGCTGCGCCCAGGACGATGCGGAAACCGGTGCGCAGCAAGGGGTGCAGTTCGCGGGCGCGCACGTAGCGGCGCATCAGCGCGAGGAAACTGATCAGGCCCCAGCTCATGAAGGCCACGTACAGCGTCAGGTAGGCGACGATCCGCGGGTCGCGGCCGTAGGTGGCCGCGAACTGCGGGGTGTAGTCGGTGTCGGCCAGCGCCAGCAGGATGGCCATCGCTGCGACGCAGCCGGCCAGCGCGGCCGCGCTGATCACCGACCGGCGCCGGGCGTCCGGTCCGGCGCCGGCGTGGTTGAGCACGCCGATCAGGCAGAAGGCCGCGCCCATCGCCAACGCGTTGCCCAGCAGCCGGACGCTGTTGTCCACCGGCTCCAGCCACCGTGCGGCTGCCAGCGTCGCCGGCGCGGTCACCGCCAGCGCGAGCGCGAAGCACACCATGGCGGCCACCAGGTACTTCCGGCTCGTGCTCATCGAGATGCCGCGGGTACTGAGGATCTTGGCCGCCGCGCCGGCCAGGGTGAGTGCCGAACAGAGGTAGGCCAGCAGGTCAACCACGCCGGCCGCCGGCCCGGACCGGGTGGCCGAACGCGGACTCCAGCCCCACCAGGCCGTCACCGTGCCGCCGTCGTGGTGTGAGACCGCGATAGGCGTCCCGGGTCGAGCTGATCCGGGAGAGCACCAGCGATGCGAACAGCTCCGCCTCGCGCTCCTGGTTGGTCGCGTAGACGGTGCGGCCCAGGATGCGGCGAACAAGCGCCGGCGACAACGTGGGCAGCAGCAGCCGCAGGGCGTCGTCCCCGGCCACCCGCGGCGCCTCGCCGCAGTCCGACATCGAGGTGCAGTGGTCGAACAGCAGATGGCCGACCTCGTGCATCACCGTGTGCTGGGACTGCAACGGAGACACGTTGCTCGCGCAGTAGATGTAGTCGATCTCGGTGGTGCTGATCAGCATCCCGCACGGCTGGTCGGCGCCCAGCCGTCCGGGGATCAGCTGGATCTTCTTCCCCCGCTTCTCGGCCAGGGAGGCCAGGAAGTGGTCGATGTCGAACGGACGCGGAATGACCAGGGTGTCGATCAGTTCTTCGCACCGTGTGGCCATGTCCTGCACGGCGGTACTCAACGCACAGCCTCCCCTCGTGCAGTTCCGCGTAGCGCGGCCGGCCTGCCGTCCGTGCGCTCGACAACGGCGGCGTGGCGCGATGAGCCACGTACCGGCTTTCCGTGGCAGCCGATTGGCACGTTCTTACCCCCTTTGCCCCTCGATGCCGATGAGCCTCCGGACCACCGTTTTTCCGCCATCCCCTGCACGGCGGAACACCCTCGGTGCGGAGGCTCATCGACGTAGCCACAATAGGCCAGACGGTGGCGTTGTCAACGCACTTCCACACATCTCGGTAACCGATTTTCCGAGGGGCTTGTGCGAAATGTCAGGGGAACCACGTAGCCTTTGCGCGCAGCGCCACGTAGACATCAACACTGCGTAGTAACTCCTGCCCACAGCGTCAGCGGTGACGACCTCAGCCCTGTGGCCCGTCGACCAGGGCCACCTCCCGCCGACTTGTGACCCAGGACTCTTCGGCAGTCGCTACGCGCACCAGACAATTGTTTGCCTTTAAACGAGTATGTTCCGAAAATAATTGCGATACGTGGTATCTATCGCCACGTTACGTGGTCCGTTCATATCGAGTACGTGGTCCCATTCGGAGAAATTACGTGGTTACCCTGATAGTGCCTGAAACCTTTTTCGCAGATGCTCGAAGTAGGCCCGCCAAATGACGGGACGAAGTTGACGCGCGCCATCACCGCCGCCTCCGACTGCACGGCACTCGATGTGGCCGCACTCCCGCTGGTGCAGGGCGTCGCGCACGAGGAAGGCATCCGGCATGACGCCCTGCACGACCGCCCTGTTCGGCGAGAACTACTGGAACCAGTCACTGGCGGTGGCCGACGCGTTGCGTCCCCAGGCGTCGGTGCATCGCGCGACGCTGCCCAACCAGGTCCGCGTGTGGGTCATCAGCCAGTACGACGACGCGCGCGCCGCGCTCAGCGACCCGCGCCTGAGCAAGGACAACGCCGGCCTCACCGCGATCATCCGCGACCAGCTCGCCGCGGCCGGGCAGGAAGCGGACCTGTCGAACATGTTCGCGCCGCACATGATGTTCAACGACGATCCGGCTCACGCCCGGCTTCGTGCCCTGGTCGCGGCGAAGTTCACCCGCGGCCGGGTCCGTGCCTTGCGGCCGTGGATCGAGCAGCTGGCCACCGCGGTGCTCGACGAGCTTCCCGTCGACCGGCCGGTCGACCTGATCGACACCGTCGCCTTCCCGCTTCCGCTGAACGTCATCTGCCAGCTGCTCGGGGTGCCGCTCGACGACCGCGAGTATCTGCGGGAATGGACCGCGGCGCTGATGGAGGACTTGCCGGAGCGGGCTCTTCCTGCGTCCCGCGAGATGGAGCGGTACTTCGATCGCCTGATCGCCGCCAGGCGCGCGGTCCCCGGTGACGATCTGCTCTCGGCGCTGGTGCAGCAGTCCGAGCACGGGGACCAGCTGACCCCGCCCGAACTCATGGGCACCCTGTTCCTGCTGTTCGTGGCCGGGCACGAGACCACGACGAACCTCATCGGCAACACCGTGCGGCACCTGCTGGCCGAACCGAGCCGGTGGCGCCGGCTCGCCGCCGACCCTGGCCTGGTGCCCGCGGCGATCGAGGAGTCGCTGCGCTACGACAGCCCGGTACGCATGGCCACCCACCGGTTCACCACCGAGGACGTCGCATACGGCGGTGTCGTCATCCCGGCCGGCGAGATCGTGCTCGTGTGGTTGCAGAGCGCCAACCGCGACGACAACCGGTTCCCCCGCGCGACCGACCTGGTGCTCGGGCGGGCCGACGCCGCCGCCCACCTGTCGTTCGGCCACGGCATCCACTACTGCCTGGGCGCGCCGCTGGGGCGCATGGAAGCCGAGATCGTGCTACGCGCCCTCACACAGCGGTTTCCTGACGCCCGGCTGGCCGCCTCCGCGCACGAGCTCCAGCGGCGTCCCAGCGCCATCATGAACGGCTACGTCGGGCTGCCGGTCCGCCTCGCCGGCTGACCCCTGCGGCGGCCGCCTCGGCGTCGGACGGCCGGCCGCTGCGGGTCACTTCCCGGCTTCGGCGAGGTACCAGGCGGCGATCTCCACGCGCTTGCTCACGCCGAGCTTGCGGTTGATCCGGCGAATGTGCTCCTCGACGGTGCGGAAGCTGATGTGCAGCCGCTCGCCGATCTCCCGGTTGCTCATCCCTTTGGCGACCAGGTCCGCCACCTCGAGCTCCCGGTCGGACAGCCCGCCGGGCAGCATCTCCTGAGCTGAGGGCTGCCGCTGGGTCGGAAACGGCGTGGCGGCCAGCGCGTAAATCTCCTCGGGACGCAGCGACTCGCCGAGTTCTACCTGCTTCTCGAACCGCCTCTTGTATTCGTCGTCACCGAGCTCACGCCTGGCTGCGGCCTTGGCCTGCTGCTGTACCCGTAGGAACGGCAACAGCCCCAGCACCGTCGCTTCGGTGTGTCGCCAGCCGGCCTGGGCCCCGCCGAGCAGCTGTCCCGCCAGCTCGTAGTCCCCGCGCGTCACGGCGACGATGGCGATCAGCCACAAGCTCCAGGTCGGACCCCATGTGTCTCCGGTCGCCTGCTGCGAGCGCAGCGCTTCCTGCGCCAGCCGGGCGGCGGCATCCGGATCGCCGTGCAGCAGCTCGGCGAGCGCGTTGTTCCACAACGCCCAGGAAAGGCACCACGGGGCGCCCGACGCGCGGGCTGCCGCGAGCACCCGCTCGGCTTCGGCGAAGGCGCGCTGGGCGTCGCCGAGGAACGAGGCGGCCATGCCCAGGAACAACATCGTCATGAACACGTCGCCCGGCGTGCCCTGGCTGCGCAGTGCGCGCTCCGCGCGCGACAGCAGCTCCAGCGACTCCCGTGCCTTGACCCGGTCGGGCTCGGTGAGCAATTTCTGGGTGCCCTGCCCGTAGAGCAGCGGCCCGAACGGCTCGTCGATCCCAAGCTGGCGGACGACCTCCTCGGCCTGGGCCAGCAGCGGCCTGGCCAGCGCCTGGCTGCCCTGGATGAGCGCGACCCAGGACGACATCGACAACGCGGCGGCCTGCTGGAGGCTCGGTGCGTCGGAGCAGCCGTCGAGTCCCATCGCCAGCATCCGGCGCGCCTCGTTCAACTTGCCGGAGAAGACGAAGAACCGGGTCCCCGTCGCGCGGATCGCCATCTCCCGGCCGCGTTCGGCTGTGGCCGGGTCGGACAGGAAGTACTCTTGCGCGGCGCGCAGGTTCGGCAGTTCCACCTGCAACCGGCGCATCCACTCGATCTCGGCGGGGCCGAACCATTCGCGTGCGCAGCGCGCGACGAGCTCGTCGAAGTACTCCGCGTGCGCCTGGCGCAGCTCGTATTCTTCGCCGGCGGCGGCGACGAGCTCCTGGCCGTACTCGCGGATCGTCTCCAGCATTCGATACCTGGTGCGGCCACCGCGGGCCTCGGTCACGAGCAGAGACTTGTCCCGCAGTCGGACAATCAGGCTGAGCACATCCGGCTTCTCGACGCCGCGGCCGCCGCAGATGGCCTGCGCCGCGTCGAGGTCGAAGCCGCCCTCGAACACCGAGACCAACGCCCACACCCGACGCTCGGGCACCGGGAGCAGGTCGTAAGACCAGTCGATCATGGCGTGCAGGGTGCGGTGGTGGTCCTGCTCGTGCGGCCCGTCGGCCAACAGGTGCAGCCGGCTCGGGTGCTCGACCATCTCCTGGAGCGTCATCGCCGCCAGCATCGGCGCGGCCAGTTCGATGGCCTGCGGAATGCCGTCGAGCAGCTGGCACAGCCGCGCGGCCAGCGGGTACTCCTCTTCGGAGATGCGCACGCCGGCTGCGGCCGCCCGGTCGATCAGCAGCTGCTGGGCCTCGTGTATCCCGTTCTCGTCACCGTCGCGCCCGCAATCGCCCGTGCCGATGCACAGCGGCGGGACGATCAGCAGGTGTTCGCCCTGCACGCCCAGCCGCACCCGGCTGGTGGTCATCACCTGGAGACCCGGCGCGGCCTTGAGCAGCGTGGTCAGCAGGCGCGGCACCTGGCCGGTCCCGGGCGACTTGCCGACCAGGTGCTCGCAGTTGTCCAGCATCAATAGCATCTGCCGGTGCCGGAAGTACTCGATCAGCCGCGCCAGGCCGGGGGTGGACGAGTTGTCCAGGATGCCCAGCTCGCCGGCGATCGTGGACTCCAGCCGGTCGTCGGCCTCCTTCAGGTCGGCGAGCTGCACCACGACTACGCCGTGCTTGTACGCGCCGGCGTCGACGAGTTCCCGGGCCATCCGCAGCAGCAGGCGGGTTTTCCCGACGCCGCCGGTGCCGATCAAGGTCACCAGGCGGGCGGTCCGCAGCAGTCGTATGCCGTCGTTGAGCAGGCTGCCGCGACCGATGAAACTGTTCATCTCCGCGGGCAGGAGCGATGGGCTGGCGGGCGAGATGTACTCGTCCGTCGGCGCTTCCCCCTCGCGGACCAGGTGATCGTGCTGGGTACTGCTGACCATGCGTGTCCCCCCGACACGTTCGACGATCAACAGGCGACGCGGCCGCGCCGCCCGGCATCCGCTTCGTCGACACGGGTCTGGATCACGCGGCCCCCTTTGCCACGCCCGGCCCAAGCTCCCCGGTTGGTCCTTGACCCGTCACGAACGGACGAGCCGATCACGCCCCGTGTCTCAGTGCAGCGGTGTCCCGGCTCGCGGCACCGCATGCCACGAGCCCCTTCATGGGACCGGCTACGCCCGACGACCAACGGGAACGAGCCTTGTGACCAGCGCATAGGCTGCATGGTCACGACTTCATCAACACTATCGGATCAACCGACGACGACTGTACGGTTTTCGTGACCTCGGCGCGTCAGCCCGCTCGGGTTACCCCGTTTGAGCAGGAGGTGTCACGTGCTGTAGTTGGCCTTGTTCACCCGTCTCAGCGATCTTTCGCGGCGGGATGTCGGCCGACTGGCCTAGTGCAATCTGCCACATAGAGTTGACCAGTGACCCGTGAACAGTGGGAATACCGGCATGGACTCCACAATGGACAGCGTGGCGAGGGTTGTGGCCGGGCGCGGCCGCGTGCGGGCGGGACGACGGACGCCCGCCGGCTCATGTTGACCTCATCACGATCGCCCCTGGCCGAATGACCGGACCCCGCGAGGCCGGCAGAGATCGCTGGCGGCACGCCGGGCAGTGGATTCTGCTCGACGCGCGTTTCCACCTACTGGCCATCGGCCAGGCCCTCTACCAGGGCATCTCGCCGAGGTTGGATGTCACCGCCCGCCGGGTCCTGCTTCCGCGGATGCGCCTGGCCGCCCAGGAGCGGCGCCCTCGCGCCCAGGTCGCCGAGGACTTCGGCCGCCGGTGGTCGGTTCGTGTCCAGCCGATCCTCGGGCCGGCCAGCGGCGCCGTGCTCGCCGTGCTCGGTTGCTACGTCCCCGAGGGCACCGAGTTGCCCGAGCCGCCGCTGGTCGGCGGCTGGGAGTGGCACGCGACCCCGCCCGGCCCCGACCAGCAGATGCGCCTCTACTGGTCGCCGGACACCTTCGCCGTGCACGGGCACCCCGTGCCGGACGGTGAGGAGCCGCACTGGTGGGAAGCCGCGCAGTGGCTGGACGAGGTCGTGGCCGGTGCCCATCGGGCCGACATCCAGCGGGTGCTGGAGACCTTCCAGGCCGCGGCCTCCGACGGTCTGCTCATTCACAGCTTCGCCGCGCGCACCGCGCAGGGCGCGCGGGTGCACGTGCGCCTGGCCGGACGCCGTGACGTCGATGGCGCCGGACCGGACAGGTGGTTCCGCGGGGTCAGCACCCGCGTCGAGAACGACGGGGCCACGCCGCCGGCACCGTCCACGGCCGCGGTGCTCGACGCCGCCTTCGCAGTGTCGGCCGATCCGCTGTGCGCGATAGACACCAGCTACGAACACATCTACATGACCTCGGCGAACTTCGCCGTCCTCGGCATCGAGCTGCCCGCGGACCGGTATCTGCCCAAGATGGCACATCCCGACGACCTCCCCGCGCTGCGTGGCTTCCTCAAAGAGGCGGCAACGCGGCCGGCCGAGACGATCGGCCCGGTGACCGTCCGCATGGCGACCCGCGGCCGACGCGGGTGGACGCGAGTGACGCTGGTCGGCACGGGGATGCGGCTGTCGGCGTCGGGCCCGCAGCACCACGTGCTGTGCCGGGTCACCCCGGCCGTCGGCTGAACGGTCCGGACCCGCGGATGGACGCGAGGGAGTCGGCCGCGCCGGTCCGGACGAACTCGCTCGACGGTGCGCGCGGGATCAGGTCCAAGTGCAGGTGAGGCGGCTCATCGCCCGCCCGTACCTCCTCGCGCGTGGCGAGGATGGTGCAGCACGGGTAGTCGGCGGCGAGCTCCGCGGCCGCGACCATCACCACGCCCGCGACGTGCGGGGCGGCGGCGACGTCGTCGAAGTGGTCGGTGGCGATGAGCAGCACGTGACCAGGAGCGCGCGGTGACGGGGCTTCGACGGCGATCACGTCCGGCCAACACCGCAGCACCACGACACGCGTCGTGCCGCTGACCATGGCGCACAGCGGACAGTCGGGGACGGCCATGACGCTCACCCGATTCCAGGCCCGCGGTCACGGCTCAGACCAGGCTGGACGACGTGCGGCTGCGGGAGCGCCTGTTCGCGCTGCCGGGCCGGTGCACCTGAGTCCATGACCCAAAGGGTGTCGGGCGCAGCACGCTCCGTCAGGGGGTTTCAGCCATTTGACCGCGAATTGTCCAGTAGTCCGCCCAGTTCGGCCTGGATGTTGGCTACTCCGCCTTCGCGGCGCGGCCTTCCCCGCCGGACTGGTTGGCCTGGAGGGTGCGCATCAGCTCCAGGACCTGTTCCCGGTGGGCCGGGGTGAGGCTCAGCGCGCGCAGCGCCACCGAGTGCACGTCGGCGTCGCGCAGCGCCACCACCAGATCAAGATCGGCCTGGATCTGCCGGGACTTCTCCGAGTCGAAGAAGATCGCCGGATCGACCTCGAAGAAGGCTGCGATCGCCTCGAGGTGCCCCTTGGTCGGGTTGTCCGCGATTCCCGCGCGCAGCTGGCGCATGTACTCCTTGGAGAAGGTCTTCGTCGGGTGGCGCTCCTTCAGCCAGGCCGCGCACCACTTTGCGACGTGTTCCATGGAGTGCTCGCTGCCGTTGGACCGCGTCACCGTCTTGAAGAGCTTGTCGATGATCTCCGCGAGCGTGGATGCCTCCGCCATGGCAACCCGCCTCCTCGTCTGTCCGGGAATCTTCTCGACGGTCCGTAACCGCCCGGTCGCCAAACATAGGTGATCGAGCCCGATACGTCCACATCAGTTGACATCTTGGCGGCTGGGCATATCCTCTGTCTAGCAGGGACGGCAACTGATATGGACGTTTCACTAGGGAACGCCAGGTCAGCGCCGTCTCGCGGGGGCAGGGAAACCCAGAAGGGGTTGGCCCACCCGAGGGGAACCGAGCCGGCTACGGGGGCCGGACGAACCGAGGGACGCCGGCGCGGCCGGTGTTTCGCAGGAGGGGGCTTGATGCACAACCGACCGACGAGGTCGCGCAGCCGCACCGCGCAGTAGCGACGGCACGCCGACTCGTACCGCCGGGCCCGCACCGGGCTGACCGGCGATAACCGAAGCTGGCGCAGCCGTCGCCGGAGCTCGGTCCGCCACCGGCTCCGCCGACGCGCGTGAGCGCATGGCGCGATTCATCGCGCCGTCGACCTTGGTCTTTCCAGCACTGGATCGCACCAGCGACCCAGCGTGCCCTCGCACGCCCTCGTGACGGCCGACAGGCGGCCGGAGAGAGACCGGGCCGCGCTCACCTTCTGCGCCGCCGTGGCGCACCCCACCGGGTGCGCCACGGCACCACCAACAGCCACGCGGGTCGCGGGCCTGGGTTCAGCGCGCCCTCGACCTGGCACGGCCGCAGCACCAGCGGCGCACGCAGAAGGGAGGAGGACGTGCCCACCGTGAACAGCGAACCCTTGGGAAACAACGGGTTCCGTCGCCTCGTTGGCACCGTGCCCTTCGACGCCGACGCCGGGCAGCGGCCCGACGAGCAGGCCGCAAGGCCCGCCCCGCAGCAGGGGCCCATCGACCATCCGCCGTCGAGCACCACCTCGCCGGCAAGCCTGGGGCGCCCGGCCGGTCTCACCCTCCGGCCGGGCGCTCCACCACCCGTGCCCGTCGCGACGTCGCCGGCGGACACGAATCCCACGACACCGGTGCGCACCGCCACGCCCCCCGGTGGGCCGCCGATGCCACTCGCCGGGCCGGCCGCCGCGCCGGCTGAACCCGAGGGACTGCGCACCCTCGAGGCCGAGCTCGCGCAGGCCGCCCGGCGAACGTGGGCCCAACTTCCGGCGGCCGACGTCGCCGCGGCTGTGGAAGCGGGGACGATCTCCGCAGCCACGCAGGCGTCCGAGGAGCTGACCGCCACCCGCGCCGGGCAGCCGCTCGTCGGCGATCAGCCCGCCCCGCCCGGCGGCGCCGCGCACGCGGCGACCATCGAGGTCGCGGCCGCCGCGGCAGCGATCCAGCGCCAGGGCCTGCCGCCCACGGCGACCGACCCGGTGGACTGGAGCGGCTTCGGCACGGTCATCCCCGTGCTGGCCGGTTCGCCCGGCGCCGGTGCCTCGGTCCTGGCCGCGGTGCTGGCCGACGTCCTCCAGCTCGCGCAGCTGCGGGTGCTGCTGGTCGACCCGGCCGACCCGCCGCGCTCCGGCCTGGCCGCCGCCACCCGCTCGCTGGGCCCGTGGCTCGCGCACCCGCACCCGCATGTGCACATCCGCTTCTCGTGGCGGGCGCAGGCCCTGCTGGCGCGGCTGGAGACCAGTCTTCCGGTCCTCGCGCCGGGCATGGTGCCGCCGCCCCGCTTCTGGCACCCGCCGGTGCAGCAGCTGCACGCCACCGTGGTCGATCTCGGCCACGACCCGTGGCGGGTCACCGCGCACCCGCTCTCGGGCGCCGGGGCGTGGCTGCGCCGCGGTACCCCGCAGCCCCGCCCGGTGCTGGTGGTGCGCCCCAGCCGCCCGTCGCTGCTGCACGCCGAACAGGTCCTCGCCCGGCTGGACCACTGGATCTCCTGCGCCGCCGCGGCCGCTCCGGCGCAGCTGGTGGTGATGGGCGCCAAGCGCTGGCCCGACGGGGTGGCCGGCGCGGCCGGACGACGAGTCAGCGCCCTGCTGGACGAAGCGGTGTTCCTGCCACACGACCCCGATCTCGCCGCGGCCGGCGTCACCGCCGCGGTCACTCCGCCCCGGCTGCGGCAGGCGATCACGCCGGTGCTGCGCCGCTGGGGCCTGCTGCCTGACACCGCCGGCAAGAGCAGGCGGTCGAGTACGAGGGGGCGCTCATGATCGAGCACTTCGAGACCGTGATGTTCCTGGCCCAGCAGATTCCCAACCCCGGCCCGGCCGAGCCGCCCGGCGCCAAAGAGATCCTGGGCGTGGTCAGCAACGTCAAGTGGGCGGCGGGAATCGCCCTGCTGGTCGGCTTCTTCGCCGGGCTGGTGGTGTGGGCCGGCGGGCGCTGGATCGACCACCACCGCGCGGGCCGCATCGGCTTGATCATGATGCTCTGCGCCATCGGCGGCGGCCTGCTCTACGGCATCGGCTGGCAGGTCATCAACCACTTCGCCGGCGGTCAGTGATGACCGAGAGCCCGACGGAGGACACCCAGGCCCGCAAGAAGGCCGGGCTGACCCTGACCGGGGTCCTGGTCGCCGCGATCGTGCTGATCGGGGGCGTGATCGCGGTCGTGGTCGCGCACTACGTCACCGCTCCGGCGCCGGCGCCGCGCGCACCGGGCGCCACCACGCCTCCGGCCGTGGCGACGAGCACGTCCGGCGCCGGCGGCGCGGCCGAGGAGAACGCGCTGGCCGCCCAGCCGATGGTGCAGCTGCCCGCCCAGGCGGCGCAGCCGCAGGCGATGACGACCGCGACGGCGGGCCCGGCGATCACCGTGCCCAAGCCCACCGTCACCACCGGTCGCTGGATACCGGGTGGGTTTCCCGGCACGCCCGAAGGCGCGCTCGGCCAGCTCAAGGCCCTGGACGAAACCGCGATGACGGCCGCGGATCCGCAGGTCTACGCCCGCGGCTACCGCGAACTCGCCGAGTCGGGCGCGCCTGATCCCGGCTCGACCGGGCTGGCGTCGCTGCTGACCAGCATGCGCGCGCGAGCCCAGCTGCCCGCCACCGGCTCGGTGACCGGGCTGAGCGCGACCTACCAGGTCACGCACGGCCAGATCAAGGGCACGGCCTCGGGCGGGCGCTACGTGGTGGCGTGCGTACTCGGGCAGTTCTCGGTGGGCGTCAACGGCCAGCTCGTCAGCGTCGGAGTCGGTGACTGCCAGGCGATGCGCTGGACCGGCTCGGACTGGCGGATCGCCTCGGCCGCGCTGGCCGCGCCGGCGCCGAGCGCGTGGCCGGGCAGCGCGGACGCGGTCAAGGCCGGCTACCGCGAGCTGAGCGGGAGCTGAGCGCAGATGTGGCCTTTCGACGACATCGGCTCCTCCATCGGCGATTCGATCAAGGGCATGATCGCCTCGGCGTTCGAGGCCGCCATGCAGGCGATCTGGGACGCGAGCCTGTTCGTGCTGCGCGGCGCCTTCTCCCTGGCCGACCGGTTCTCGGTGTTCAGCGTCAGCACCACCGAGGGCCCGATCTCCATCTTGTGGCCGATGATGCTGTGGATCTCCGGCGTCCTCGCGCTCGGGCTGTTCTTCTGGCAATTGATCATGACGAACCTGCGCGGCGGCCGCGGGTTCATGCGGCTGGTCGTCGGGCCGGTGCAGTACGGCATCGCCCTGGCGGTGACCGTGGGCATGGTCGCGGCGTTCCTCGCCGGCACGGACGCGCTGACCGAGGGCATCCTCAACTACGGGTTGCAGTCGAAGAACTTCACCGACGCGCTCAACCACACCAGCTTCGGTGACAGCGTCGTTGACGGCGTCAAGGCCATCGTGCTGGGCATCTGCGCGTTCGTCGGCGTGATCCCCGCGGCGATCGGCTACATCCTCGAGATGTTGTTCCGCGAGGCGGCGATCTACGTCCTCGTGGGCACGGTGCCGATCGCCGCGGCGGGGCTGCTGGCGAACGTCACCTCGCACTGGTTCTGGACTCCCTGCCGCTGGTGCCTGGTCTGCATCGCCATGAAGCCGGTGCTGAGCCTGGCACTGGTATTGGGCGTGGCGATCGCCGGCGGCGCGCAGGGCCTGTCCGGTCTGCTCGCCGGCGTCGGCGTGCTGATCATCAGCTTGTTCTGCCCGTTCGTGTTGTTCCGGTTGTTCGCCTTCATCGACCCGAACTCCGATGCCGGCGCCGCGTTCCGCGACGCCCTGTCCGGGATCGGCGTCGACTCCTACGGCGCGAACAACCCCGCGATGATGGCCGCCGGCGCCGTCGGGGGCAGCGGTGGCGGCGGGGCGATCGAGGACGCCAACACCGGCCGGTTCGACGAGGCGGTCGCCGACCACGCCGAGAACTCCATGGACGAGTCCGGCGTCGGCCGAGGCTCCGAGGGCGGCTCCGAGTCCGACAGCGACAGCGACACCTCCAGCCCTGACCAATCCGGCGACGACGGCGTCGGCGGCGGAGGCAGCAGCTCCGGCGGAGGCGGCGAGCTGCCGCCGGCGAACTCCGGATCGGTCGTGTCCTCCAGCCGCGACAGCGGCCCATCGGGTGACTACAGCAACGACAGCACCGGCGGCGACGGCGGCGATCCGCCCCCGCCCGAGCCGCCCGGCGGCGGCGGAACGCCCTCACCGCACGGCGGAGGCGGCGGTGGGCCCAGTTCCGGTGGCGGCGGCGGAGGCACCGCCAGCGAAGCAGAAGAAGCAGAGGAAGCGGCGGTGATCGCATGACGACGCCTCGGATCTACCGGGGACTCAACCGGCGCGAGCACGCGGGCTGGATCATGGGGCTGACTCCGGTGCAGGCCCTGGTGTGCATCCTGCTCGCGGTCCCGGTGCTGTGGACCATCTCCGACGGCAGGTTCACCGACGCCGCAATCCTGCTGCTGATCTGCGGGACGATCGCGGCCCTCGTGGTAATCCCGGTCCGCGGCCGTCCGGCGTTCCGCTGGTTGCTGCACCTGGTGCTGTTCCAGGTCGGGATCGTCACCGGCTGGTCGCGCTGGCAGTCCAAGGCCGCCGCCGGCGCGTCCGTCGACCCCAACGAGCCGGATCTGCCCGGCGTGCTCCAGCGCGTCGACTTCCCCGACGGCCCGCAGTTCAAGGACGCCGGCCGGGTGTGCCTGATCCACGACACCGGGGACGGCCGGTGGGGCGCCACCGCGCGCCTGACCCACTCCGGGGTGGGGATGCTCTCGGACGAGCAGTGCGAGCGCTTGGCCCACCGCTTGGGCAACCTGCTGCTGTCGCTGGGGCACCGCGAGGTCATCGACCGGATGAGCCTACTGGTGCGCACCGTGCCCGACGACGGCACCGAGTACGAGGTGTGGCGCAGCGACCACGAGGTCACCGACGCGCCGCGGCTGGCGCGCCAAGCCAGCTACGAACTGGACCGCACCATCGGCAACGTCAGCGTCCGCCACGAGGTGTTCGTGACGGTCAGCGGCCCGGAGGACAAGCTGCGCAAGCCGGCCGCGGCGGCCGGCGGCGGCGTCGCCGGGCGCGCGCTGGCGCTGTACCGGGTGCTCGACGGCCTGGAGGATCCGCTCAAGGCGCTCGGTGCCCGCACCGTGGAATGGCTCGACGGGCCGGGCATGGCCGAGGCGCTGCGTACCGGGTTCAACCCCGCGGCGCGGGCGGTGCTGGCCACCGCACACGAACGCGGCACCGGCGGCCGCGGGCTGGAGAAGGCGGCGGCCGGGCCGACCGCGGCGCCCTCGCCGTCGGCGCGGGCCTACACCCACGACGGGTTCACCACGGTCTCCTACAGCGCGCTGATGCCGGAGGCGGGCACGGTCTTCGGCAGTCTCGGGCCGCTGTTGGCGGTGCGCACCGCCGGGGAGCGGCGCACGCTGGCGATCCACTACGAGGTCCTGGACTCCCGCCGCGCGCATCGTGCGGTGCAGGGCAACCGGTTCCGGTCCAACGTGATGACCGACTGGAAGCGCAGCAAGGGTTTCAACACCACGGCGATGGACGAACGGGAGGCCAGCGGCGCCCGCGCGCAGGAGCGTGCTGTCGCAGCCGGGCACTCGGTGGTCCGCTTCGCCGTCGCGGCCTCGGTCACCGTCCCCAGCACGTGGAACGTCGAGGACCACGCCGCCCGCCTGGAGAACGACGCGAGCGGCCGGTTCCGGCTGCTGCGGCTGGATTTGGCGCAGGACTCGACGTTCGTCGTCGCGGTGCTGCCGGTCGGGATCGGGCTGCCCCGCCAGCGGGGAGGTCTGCTGTGAGCCGGCGCGGTCACCGGGAGCGCAGCGCGGCGCAGCTGCTCGGCGACTTCGGCGCGCCACCGGCGACCAGGCCCCGGCAGGAGCCGCAGCGCCGCAGCCGGGACCGGGTCAACCGGGCGATCGCGCCGCGCCGCGGCCGCGCCCGCCCCGGTGAGGGATGGTCGCCGGTCGAGGCGCCGATGGCGGTCTACCAGGCCGCCACCTCCGAGATCGGCGGCTTGTTTCCCTTGCTGGCAGCCAATGGCATTCCCGCGGTCGGCGCGCGCATCGGCTACGACACGCTCTCGGGTGGCGCGTTCTACGCCCACCCCATCGAGTGGGTGCTGCGCGGCCTGGCGACCAACCCCAACCTCGTCATCTTCGGCGAGCCGGGACGCGGCAAGTCCAGCACGGTCGTGGCGTTTCTGCTGCGGATGATGCTGTTCGGCATCAAGACGCTGATCTCCGGCGACGTCAAGGGCGAGTACAGCCCGCTGCTGCGGGCACTGGGGATCACGCCGATCGCGCTGGGCCGCGGCAGTTCCGCCCGGCTCAACGCGCTGGATCTCGGGCCGCTGCGCAGCCGGTGGGGCGGCTGGACGGTGACCCGGCAGCGTGAAGAACTCGCCGGCGTGCTGGGCCGGTGGGTGAAGCTGCTGGTCGCGCTCGCCGAGGCGCAGGGCTACCGCCCGACCGTCACCGACGAGGCGGTCCTCTCGGCGGTGCTGCGGCGGCTGGTCGGCGTCGACGACGGCTACACCCAGCTGCGCCCGGTCACCATCCCCGACGTGCAGCGCGAGCTGGCTGAGCCGGACGACGCGCTGTGGGAGGCCACGCGATTCGCCGGCCGCCGCCAGTTCCTCGACACCCTGCGCCCGATCACCGACGCGCTGGGCAACCTGATCAACGGGCCGCTCGCGGGCTTGTTCGACCAGGAGACGAACTTCGAGCTGGACTGGGACGCCCCGGTGCAGTCGATGGACCTGTCGCTGCTGCGCTCGCGCGGCGACCAGGCAATCGCCGTCGCGCTGACCTGCCTGGGTTCCTGGTCGTCCATGGTCACCGACCTGCAAGACGACGGCGAGATCCGCATCGTCGTGCGCGACGAGGTGTGGCGGCAGATGCGGCTCGGGCTGCGCGCGGTGCAGGCCGTCGACTCGGACCTGCGGCTCTCGCGCGCCGAGCGCAAGATCCAGATCTTGGTCATGCACAAGCCGTCCGACCCGCTGTCGGTCGGCGCGGCCGGGTCGCAGGAAGTGGCGATCGCCAAGGACCTGCTGGCGTTGTGTAGCACCCGGATCCTGTTCGGCCAGTCCACGCGGGTGGCCGACGAGCTGGCCGAGGACTTCGCGCTGTCTGAGCGCGAGCAGGACGTCACCACCGGGTGGGCCATGGAGCGCACCGGCCGGGCGCTGTGGAAGATCGAGAACAACCCGGGCTACAAGGTCCAGACCGTCCTGTCGCGCACCGAGCGCAAGATCTTCGACACCAACGCGCAGCTGCGCGCCCGGCGGGACGGGTAGGCCGCCGTGGGGATCGGGGCGGCCAAGGGACCGCTGTTCGCCGGCGCCGCCGCGGCCATCTACGTGGTCGTGGTGATTCCGGCGCTGCTGGTCGGCACCGTGCTGATGGCCTCGCAGTCCAGCGCCATCGGCATCACCACGGCCGCGGCGGTGGAGTGCTCGCCCTACCAGTTCGCCGACTACGGCAAGGGCGGCGGCACCCAGGAGATCGGCGACGAGAAGTTCCACGCCGAGCAGCTGGCCAACGCCCAGACCATCGTGGCCGTCGCCGTGCAGCGCAAACTGCCCAAGCGGGCCGCGGTGCTCGCGCTGGCCACCGCGATGGTCGAGTCCGAGCTGCGCAACCTCAACTACGGCGACCGGGACTCGCTCGGGCTGTTCCAGCAGCGGCCCAGCCAGGGATGGGGCAGCCCGGAGCAGATCCTCAACCCCGTCTACGCGGCGGGCAAGTTCTACGACCACCTCGTCGCGCTGCCCGGCTGGCAGACCATGCCGCCCGGCGCGGCTGAGCAGGCGGTCCAGCGCTCCGGGTTCCCTGATCGCTACGCCCCGCGCGAGCCCGCGGCCGCGGGACTGACCGAGCGGTACTGGCAAGGGCCCGACAACCCGACCCCGCCGCCCGTCACGGACCCGGTGCAGCAGGTCGACTTCTCCGCCAGTGCCTGCCCGGACAAGGGGCGCGGCAAGCTGCGCGACGACGGCAAGCTCGACCCGAAGAAGCTGCCTCCGGACTTCACGCTGCCCACGGACCCGAAGCTCGCCGCCGCGGTGACCTACGCGCTCGCGCAGCTGGGCAAGCGGTACGTGTGGGGCGCGGAAGGCCCGGACGCGTTCGACTGCTCCGGCCTGATGCAGGCCGCCTGGGCGCACGCCGGCGTCGCGATCTCGCGTACCACGTCCACCCAGGTCCACGACGGCGTCGCCGTCGGCTCCCTGTCCCAAGTTCAGCCCGGGGACCTCGTGTTCATCCCGGGCGCCGACGGCACCCCCGCCAATCCGGGCCACGTCGGGATGTATGTCGGCAACGGCTACATGGTCGACGCCTACGACGACGACCACGGCGTCATCCTCACGACCCTGGAGTCGTGGGTGCCCAAGGTGGTGGCAATCCGGCGGGTCGCGGTCGGCAACAACGGACAACCGCCACCAGGAGGTGACCCGCGGGTATGAGGAACACCGTCTCGCCGACCGCCGACCGCGACCTGGCGCTGATGGGCGTGTTCGTGGCTCTGCTCGGCGTGCTCGCCGCGATCGCCGCCGCCCTGATGCTCGGCGCTGCGGTGACCACCAGCCTGCTCGGCGGGCCCTGGTCGATGCCCGGCGTCGACAGCTGGCTGGCCGGGGTGTTCGGGGTGCTCAGCCATCCCGGCAGCCCCGGCGCGGGCCTCGGGCAGCCGTGGGCGAGTGCCCTGACCGGCCAGGGCGGCTGGTACTGGACGATCACTGCGGTGCTGCTCGTGGTGGCCACCGGCCTGGTGTTGCTGGTGGCCGTGCCGGCGTGGCGGCGGTTCGGGCCGTCGCAGGCCGGGCACGCCAGCCGCGAGGATATCCGCGAGGAGCTGTCGCTGACCGCGGCCCGGCGCACCGCGGAGTGGACCCGGCCGGGCCTGCCGCGGGCGCAGGCGCTGCGGGCGCCGCTGGAGGAGGTCGCCGCGCCCCTGCACCTGTCCCCGCAGCGGCAGCCGATGTGCACGCCGTTGGAGAACCCCACCGGCACGCTCGCCCCCACCCAGAGCGGAAAGTCGCGGCGGGACTTGGTGCACAAGGCGATCGCGGCGCCGGGGGCGCTGTTGTGCAGCACGACCAAGCCGGATCTGCTGGAGTTCAGCGGGCTGCTGCGGGCGGCGCGCTACCAGGCTGGCCCGGTGATGGTCGCCGACGTGACCGGCGCGGTCCCGTGGCCGGCGCAGGTGCAGTGGCTGCCGATGCAGGGCTGCGAGGACACCACGGTGGCCTTCCGCCGGGCGCACACGATGGTCGAGGCCGCCTCGGTCGGGCTGGCCGGGGTGGGCGGCAACGACAAGGTGTTCCGGGACCGGGCCAAGGTGGTGCTCCAGGCGTACTTCATCGCCGCGGCCATCCACCACCGCGGCGTCGACGACCTGGTGCGGTGGGCGATGAGCAAACCGGTCGACCAGGAGCCGGTCAAGTTGCTCCAGCAGGCCGGGTTCGCCGAGCACGCCCGCAACCTGCGCTCGGAGATCGGGATGGTCGCCGAGACCTCCGACGCGGTGTGGATGAGCGTGCGGCGGGTGATCGAGCCGTTCATGGACCCGCAGATCCGGCGGCTGTGCACGCCGGCGCCGGGCCGCGACTTCGACGTGCGCGCGATGATCGCCCAGCACGGGTCGCTGTACCTGGTCGCCGGGCAGCACCAGGCCGCCCAGGCCGCGCCGATCCTGACCGCGCTGGTCGAGCACTGGCTGACCACCGCGCAGGAGATGGCCCTGCACACCCCGCACCGGCGCCTCGACCCGCCGGCCACCGCGATTCTGGACGAGATCACGAATGCGACGCCGGTCCCCTCCATCCCCGACATCGTCTCCGACTCCGCGGGCCGGGGCGTGCTGATCCACTGGGGCGCCCAGTCGGTGGCCGCGCTGGAGAACACGTTCACCGCGCAGCGGACCCGGCAATTGCTGGACAACACCACGACATTGAGCGTGTGGGGCGGCATCAAGGACCGTGTGACGCTGGAGTGGGTGTCGCTGCTGACCGCGCACCACGAGCGGCGGCGCTTCCAGCAGCAGAACGACGGCCTGTTCAGCCAGGGCCGCACGTCGGTGGGTCTGGAGACCGTGCCCACCTACCGGCCCGGCGACGTCCGGCGGGTCCGCCGCGGCCGGGTCCTGGTGATCCACCGCCACCTCGACCCGATCCTCGCCCTCACCCTCGACGTGCGGAACCGGCCCGACTGGAAGGTCATCCGCGAGCACGTCCAGGCCGTGCGCGACGGGCAGGTCCCGGTCGGGCCGGACGGGTTCGCCCTCGCGCCCACGCTGAGCACCACGCCCGGCGCCGGCCAGCCGGGGAGGTTCACGGCGTGAGCGAGCAGCCGGAGCAGCAGCAGGCGGCCGCGGGCGCCGACGGCGACCGGGACGGCCAGATCAAGGCCCTCACCGAGATCATCGGGGCGCTCGCGCAGACCGTGCGCCGCCTGGAGGGCCGGGTCAACCAGCTGTCGAAGAAGCCTGCGGACGGGGAGAAGGAGGACGAGGAGGATCCCACCGCGCCGGCGTCGTGGGTGTGGTTCAACCAGCCCGCGGCCGCCGAGGACGATCCCGACGGCGAAGACGACCCGCGGGCCACCGTCGGGAACTTCGTGGCCTGGTACAACGTGACCTTCGTCGGCGTCGACGGCAGCCGGGCCCGGCCGATCCCGCCGTGCTGGCGCAAGCATCCCGGCCTGGCGATGGAGGTCGCGGCGCTGGCCTACTCCTGGCGGGCGGCCAACATCGGACCGGAGGCCAGCGTGCGCGACGCCCAGTACTGGCTGCACCAGTGGCGGCCGGGGTTTACCGACCGGCTCACCCGCGACTGGGTCCGCCCCGACTGCCTCGACGGCGACCACCGCGACGACGGCGCCCCGGCGCGCGCGGACCGGTTCGAGCTGGCCGAGCAGCACGCCGCCGCAGCGGCGCACGCGCGCCAACCGGTGTGACCCGCCGGCACGAAGAAGGCCCCGCGCGGTGCTCGGCAACCGGGGGGTTGCTGTCGAGATGAGCAGGAGCCCAAGGGGGAGGGGCCACTGCGCGGTCCCGCGCGGGGCCACACCTTCAGGGTACGGCGCGTTCCCGCCGCGGCGCCGGGGATTTGCCTGGAATAGGGGCGTTTTTCACCTCAAACCGCCCATTGTTCTTCGCTCGGCAGGGTGACGCGAGTCGGCGGCGTGCGACTCAACTGCGACGCCGTCGACGCAGGATGCCGCCATGGTCGAGAGGATGAAGACCAGCCCGGTGCGCGGCGGCGCGCATCTCGACGACCCGGTGCTCGATCAGTTGCTCAGCGAACCGGTCGTCGTGCTGATGGTCGGCCCGGCCGGCGCGGGCAAGAGCACGGTGGCGCGCGAGCTGGCGGCCCGGCGCCCACACCTGGCGATCGTGTCCTACGACCAGGAGCAAGGCGACGGCCAGGTCGTCGGCGAGGCGGCCGTGGCCCGCGCGCACACCCGGCTCGACCGGCACCTCGCCGACGGCGCGGGCGCAGTGGTCGACGGCACCCACCGCCAGTCCGCACGCCGCGCCGCCGTCCGGCGGATCGCCGCCACACACCGGCTGCCCACCGTGGCTGTGGTGGTCCTGCCCGGCCTGGACCAGTGCCTGCACCGGCAGACCCTGCGAACCCGCGTCGTCGCGGAGCATCGGGTGCGCGCACACCACGCCGCGGTGACCGCGCTGCTGCCCGTCCTTCCCGGCGAGGGCTACGACCTGGTCGCGGTTCTCGCCCTGGCCGCGTCCGGACTCCCGGATTTCCGGGAAAACGCCGCGGCCGTGCGTGATCCACTGAAGTCGTGACCTGCGACGTCGACGACCCCGATGCCCTGACCGACGACGAGTACGCCCAGCGGTACCTCTTCCCGCACCGTGCAGCCCTGGATCTGCGGGTGCGGGCGTTGCTGCGCGGCCGCGGCTGGACGTCGCGGCACAGCGACGACGAGGCACTGGGGGAGAAGTGGGTCTACGCCGGCAGCTTCGGCGGCCGGTCCCCGAACTACGGGCTCGAATGCGGCATCGAGCCGCTGGGCCTCGGTGTCGAGGCGGGACCGCCGGCGATGCTGCGCGTGCACGACTGCGGCGTGTACCAGGGCTGCGACGCCCACGCCTCGACCGAGCACACCATCCCGGCGGATGCGGCCGACCTGGCCGACCTGCTGGACGCCCTGGAGCGCCAGGCCCGTGCCGTCGACCCGGCCGCCGTCGCCGAGTACGTGGTGTTCGGGGCCTGCGGCCGGCGCGGCCGCGAGCGGGCATGGTGAACACCCTGGGCGTGGCACCGCGTGCGCGCCCGGCGAGCATCACCATTTCGGCCAGCGAGGTTCGATGTGGATTCCCGCTGCTTGCTGGTGGGAGCAGGGGGCTGCCGGTGCCGGCGGCGGTGGTCCGATGCGCGCCCAGAACGCGGCGGAGTCCGGTTCGTCGGGCGGGTTCGCGCTCCAGCGGTATCCGGCGCCTCGGGCCGCTGCCGCGCGGGCCAGGACCCGGCCGACGCCGCGGCGTCGGTGCTGCGGTTCGACGTGGATGCCGAGCAGCAGTCCGCGCCGATCGAGCGGGCACAGCGACAGCTCGACCTGGCCGTAGATCGTGGCGCCCCACCGCAGCTGGATGAGGCCGATCCCCGCGCGGTCGGCGGGCGGGAGGACTACGAGCTGGAGTCGCCGCGACTGGACCTGTTCCTCGGTGACCTGCGCGGCGACCGACGGGTCGACCAGCGCCCATCGTCCACCGGTGCCTGGCTGGTTTTCGCAGTGCCGGCACACGAGCTCGTTGAGCTGGTAGTCCTGGTTCGGGGCCTCCTGCAACTGTCCGGGCCGCAGCCAGTGCCGTGCCGGGCACCACCGGGGCAGGTGCGGCCCGGACTCCGGCCGAGTCCATGGCCAGAGCGGGACGTCGAGGTAGCGTCCCGCTCGCGCCGCCCCCGCGCCGGCGTGGCGGGCTGCTGTCGGGTCAGCGGAAGTCACGGCTCTTGCTGGCCAAAGCGCGCAGGTCCAGCGGGGTGATGTGGTCTGCGACGAGCGACGCGGTGCCCTGGGAGACTTGGGCTTTCCCGCGGATCACCAGCGCCGAGCAGGTGGAGAGGACTTGCCGGTACCGCGTCCAGGTGCCGGGGTGGACGATCACGTTGGTCATCCCGGTCTCGTCCTCGAGGTTGAGGAAGGTGATCCCGCCCGCGGTGGCGGGCCGCTGCCGGTGGGTGACCGCGCCGCCGACCAGGATGCGGGTGCCGTCGGCGACGTCGAGCAGCTGCGCAGCGGGGACGACGCCGAGGCTGTCGAGGTGCTGGCGGACGAACTGGACGGGGTGCTGGTCGGGGGTGATGCCGGTGGCCCACACGTCGGCGGCCGCGACCTCGAGCGCGGTCATGCCCGGCAGGGCTGGGGCGTCGACGCCGGTGGCGATGCCGGGCAGGTGTCCGGCGCGGGTGCGGGCGGCGGCGCCGGCGGCCCAGAGGGCTTGGCGGCGGTCCGGGCCCAGCGTGCTGAACGCGCCGCTGGTGGCGAGGGCTTCGGCGACCGGCTGGGTGAGCTGCACCCGCTGGGTGAGTTCGCCGATGCTGCCGTACGGGCCGTGTAGGGCGCGGTCGGCGACGATCCGCTCGGCGACGTCGGCGCCGACGTTGCGGATCGCGGCCAGCCCGAGCCGGACCGCCACGCCGCCGGCGGAGTCGGGGTCGGGCTCGAGGGTGGCGTGCTCGTGGGAGGCGTTGATGTCGGGTTCGCGGACGCGGACGCCGTGCCGGCGGGCGTCGGCGACCAGCGACTGCGGGGAGTAGAACCCCATCGGCTGCGCCCGCAGCAGTCCGGCGCAGAACGCCGCCGGGTAGTAGTACTTGAACCAGGCGCTCGCGTAGACCAGCAGCGCGAAGGCCATCGAGTGCGCTTCGGGGAAGCCGTAGCCGGCGAAGGCGTGGATCTGCTCGAAGATCCGCTCGGCCAGCGGCCGCGGCACGTCGTTGGCGGCGCAGCCGTCGAAGAAGCGGGTCATCAGCGCCCGCATCTTCCGGTCCGAGCGTTTCGAGCCCATCGCCCGCCGCAGCCGGTCGGCTTCGGCGGGGGTGAAGCTCGCGACGTCGACGGCCATCTGCATCACTTGCTCCTGGAACAGCGGCACGCCGAGCGTGCGGTCCAGGCTCGGGGCGAGCAGCGGGTGAGCGTGGCGCCAGGTTTCCTCGCCGCGGCGGCGCCGGATGTAGGGGTGCACCGAGCCGCCCTGGATCGGGCCCGGCCGGATCAACGCGACTTCGACTACGAGGTCGTAGAACTTCCTCGGCCGCAGCCGCGGCAGCGTGCCGAGCTGAGCACGGGACTCGACCTGGAACACGCCGATCGCGTCGGCGGCGCAGAGCATGTCGTAGACGTTCTTGTCGGCCAGGTCCAGCTCGCCGAGGTCGACCTCGCGGCCGTGGTGCTCGGCGACCAGGTCGATGCTGAAGCGCAGTGCCGAGAGCATTCCGAGCCCGAGCAGATCGAACTTGACCAGCCCGACGGCCGCGCAGTCGTCTTTGTCCCATTGCAGCACGCTGCGCCCGGCCATGGTCGCCCATTCGACCGGGACCACTTCGGACACCGGCTGCTTCGAGATCACCATGCCGCCGGAGTGGATGCCGAGGTGGCGTGGCATGTCCTCCATCTGCGCGGCGAGCTCGCGGACGTCCTCGGGCACGCCGTGGCCGCGTTCGCCCGGTGTCTCGCTGTCGGCGATCCGGCGCCACCGGTCGACCTGTTTGCCGAACGCGTCCTGCTGGCCCTCGCTGTATCCGAGTGCCTTGGCTGCGTCGCGGACCGCGGACTTCGCCCGGTAGGTGATCACGTTGGCGACTTGGGCGGCGTGCAGTCGGCCGTGCCGCTGGAAGACGTACTGGATGGCTTCCTCGCGGCGGCCGGACTCGATGTCGACGTCGATGTCCGGCGGGCCGTCGCGTTCCTCGGACAGGAACCGCTCGAACAACAGGCCCCATCTGACCGGGTCGGCATGGCAGATCCACAACGCGAAGCAGACCGCCGAGTTCGCGGCGGAACCGCGGCCCTGGGCGAGTATCCGGTTCTCGCGGCAGAACCGGACGATGTCCCAGACGACCAGGAAGTAGCCGGCGAACCCCAGCGCCTTGATGACGTCCAGTTCGCGCTCGAGCTGCGCGTAGGCGTCCGGTGCCTCGGCGGGGGTGCCGTAGCGGACGGCGGCGCCGTCCATGACCAGGTGGCGCAGGTAGGCGTCCTCGTCGGCGTGGCCAGGGGGCACCGGGAACGGCGGCAGCGTCGGGGCCACGAGCGTCAGGTCGACCGCGCACTCCTGGCCGAGCTTCGCCGCGCGGGCGACGGCGCCGGGGTAGCGGCGTTCGAACTGCTGCCGCTGCTCCGCGCCGGAGCGCAGGAACGCCGCGCCGGCTGCGGGAAGCCAGCCCTCCATCTCCTCGAGCGAGCGCTGGGCCCGGATCGCCGCGAGGGCATCCGCCAGTCGGCTGTCGCGGGGAGCTGCGTAGTGCACGTTGTTCGACACGACCGTCGGCAGGCGCAGTTCGCGGGCCATGGCGGCCAGGTGGTCGTTGTGTGTGCTGTCCAGCGGCTGGCGGTGGTCGATGAGCTCCACCGCGACGTGCTCGCGACCGAACCGGTCGGCCAGCAGGGCCATTTCGTCGGCGGCCGCGGCGGGGCCGCCCTGGGCGAGGGCCTGGCGGACGGCGCCCTTTCGGCAGCCGGTCAGCACCTGGACGTGCCCGGCCAGCTCGTCCACAACCTCGGCGAGGTCGTAGACGGGGCGTCCTTTCTCCCCGCCGGCGAGCTGGGCGTGGGAGATCACCCGGCACAGCCGGCGGTAGCCCTCCAGGCCGCGGGCCAGGACCAGGAGGTGGGTGCCTTCCGGATCCGGGACGCCGTTCTGCCGGGCGGTCAGCCCGAGCGAGAGCTCCGCGCCGTACCCCGCGTCGATTCCGAGTTCGCGGGCGGCCGTGGCGAAGCGGACCGCGCCGTACATGCCGTCGTGATCGGTCAGCATGATCGCGTCCAGGCCCAGCCGGACGGCCTCTTCGACCAATGCCTCCGGTGAGCTGGCGCCGTCGAGGAAACTGAAGTCGGAGTGCACGTGCAGCTCGGCGTAGGGCACCCGCTCCTGCTCGGTGCCGTGCCCGGTCGCCAGGTCGGGCGGTGGGCGGTAGCCGTCGCGCTTGCGGCTCCAGGCCGGGGAGTCCCCGCCGTCGCCGTCGATCGCGGGTTTCCGGCCGGACGCGATGCGCTCCAGCTCCCGCCATGACGTTCGGCTGCCGCCGTCGAAATTGGACACACTTCACCCCGCGCTACCTGGGCGCCGCGGGAAGGACGGGCCGAACTACACTACTCGAACACCAGTGCGAGCAGCATCGCCATCATGGTCATGGCCAGCGGCGAAAGCAAATTGAGTCCCGCTCGGCACGGCCGAATGGGCTACGCGGAGGAGAGGCGATGCCGATGCCGGACATCAGCGATCTCGTCGACGAGGCCGCGGAGCAGATCCGAGCCACGGCCGAAGCCGACGGGCTGACGGCCGGGACTGCGATCGACGTCGTGCAGGCGATGTACGCCGTCCGCACCCGCAAGGGCGCCGGCGATGTGAACCTGGTCGGCAACCGCCGACGCCTCGCGCACGTGGCCGGGAGCGCGATGCACGACGCCCGGCTCGATCCCGACCAGCTCCGCCGGGCAGTCATCGCCAAGCTCACGCCGAATCACACCGCGTCCACCTGAACAGCTCGCGCCGGGCCGTCGCTTCCCGCCGGCCTGGCGCGTTGGCTGTTTCCCGATCATCTGGGAAACGGGAAACACCTGTTCAGGAGGGGTTTCCAGCCATGATCGTTGAGTCATGGACACGACGCCCACCACCCTCACTACTGCCGCCGATTCCGCCGCCCCGGCCGTGCACCTGATCTCGTTCGGGTTCCTGCACGGCCCGGTCCCGGAGGCAGACCTGGTCCTGGACGTCCGCCGCTGGCTGCACGACCCCGCCGCCGCGAAGGCGATCCTGGACCTCGACGGCCGCGACGCCCGTGTGCAGCAGACCGTCTACGGCACGCCCGGCGCGGTGGAGCTGGTCGAGCACGCGGTGCACGCCGCCGGCGTCGCGCACCGCGGTGAACGCGTGCTGGCCTTCGGCTGTGCAGGCGGCCGGCACCGCAGCGTGGCCCTGGCCGAGCTTGCCGCCGGTCGCCTGGCGCTGCGCGGCTACCGCGTCAGCCTGGAGCACCGTGACGTCCACCGCCCCCGCGTCCTGCGCGCCGCCACGACGACCACGGAACCGGACCGGCGTGAACCCCGGGACCTGTACTTCGAGGCCCCGAACTACTACCTGCCCCAGCCCGGCGACGCCCCGGCGGTGTTCCTCGCCGGCGGGATCACTGGCTGCCCGCGCTGGCATGATCACGCCGCCGCGGTGCTCGCCGCCGCGCCCGAGCCGGTCGTGGTGCTCAACCCCAACCGGGCGGACTTCCCAATCCACGACCCGGCCGCCGGCTGGGAACAGGTCTCCTGGGAGCAGCACCACCTGCACCTGGCCGAGACCACCACGTTGTTCTGGTTTCCGGCCTGCGACCCGGCGGTGACGGTGCAGCCAATCGCGATGTACGAGCTGGGCCAGGCCCTCGGCGAAGGCCGCCGGATCGTCGTCGGCGCGGATCCCGGCTATCCGCGCGTGGCCGACGTCCGGATGCTCTGCCAGCTCGCCCAGCCCGGCCTTCCCGTTCACAGCACCCTTGACGACACCCTCGCCGCGGTCCTGGATGCGTTGCCCCACCCCGCCGAAGCCGCACTCGCCGCCGCGTAGCCGTCGTTGTGGCCGAGCGCGTGGTGCTCGGCCACAACAGGCGCTGCTGCGGTGAGGGAGGGCATCGGTCACGCGCTGAGGCACAGGAACTCGCCGACCACGCGGACATCGCCGTGTTGGACCGGCGGCTGCCACACTGGGAAACGTGATGGCCCCGCCACTGCGCGTCGCAGCCCGCGTCGTCGCCCTCGCCCCCGATGACCGGGTCTTGCTGGTGTACTACGCCGAGAACGGCGGGTTCTGGGCCACACCCGGCGGCCGCATCGAGGACGGCGACGACAACGACCGCGCCGGCGCCCGCCGCGAATTGGCCGAAGAAGTCGGCATCGACCCCGTCCTCGTCGACCTGCGCGAGCAGGTGGCCGAACGCAGTGAGGAACACGAGGTTGGCGACCAGCTCGTCCGGCAGGTCGAGCGCTACTTCCTTGCCTACCTCGACCCGGACGACATCAACCCGGCTCGTGCCACGCAACCGGACACCATCCGGGCCACTCGATGGTGGACCGTTCAAGAACTGCGCGACACCACCGAGACCGTCTACCCGCCCGGCCTCGCCGACCTCGTCACGAACATCCAGACCACGGGCGTTCCCTCGCATCCGGTCGTGCTGCGATAGCCACGGGGGATAGCCCAGCAAGCTGAAGTCGATTCCAACCGGCCGCTTCCGGGTGATTACCGCAGGTCACAGGGTGTCATGTGTGGACGGTCGGCGAGCGCGACCGCGCCGTCCGGGTGACCATGGAACCGGCGGCGGGCCGGTCCCGGCGCGGAGTCGGCGGGAGGTGCGGGGATGGCGCGCACAGCCCGTCGCGACAGCTCCCGGGTCCCCGGCTGGGTCGAGCCGATGCTGGCCAAGCCCGACGGCGGGCGACTGCGCGAAGGCCCAGATTGGACCTACGAGTACAAGCTGGACGGCTACCGCGCCTGCATGCAGATCGCCCCGGACGGCACGACGCGGCTGACCAGCCGCGCCGGCAACGACTTCACCGACGAGTTCGCCGAGCTCACCAGCGTGTTCGGCCCGGCCCTCGAGGGCCGGGCCGCCGTGCTGGACGGCGAGATCGTGGTCTACAACGAGGCCGGCCAGCCTGAGTTCGGCATGTTGCAGGAACGTCGCGGCCGCTACCAGACCCACCGCAGCTCGATCCGCCGCGGCGAGCCGTTCGAGGGCCTGCCGGTCCGGTTCCTGGCCTTCGACCTGCTTCAGCTCGGCACACGGTCGCTGCTGGGCGCTCCGTACGACGAACGCCGGCAGCAGCTGCTGGCGCTGCCGATGCCGGATCCGTACCGGGTGGCGGTGGTGCGGGGGTTCACCTTCACCGAGCTCGACGCCGATCGCTGCACGCCCGCGCATCTGCTGGCCCACGTCGCCGCGGCCGGCCACGAGGGTCTGGTTGCGAAGAACCGCCGCGCGGTCTACACGCCGGGCAAGCGCACCGACGCCTGGCTCAAGCACCCGCTGATCCAGACCACCGAGGTCATCGTGTGCGGCTGGCGCCCGGGACAGGGCAGCTTCGCCGGGAAGGTCGGTGGCCTGCTGCTCGGCGCGCATGATCCGGACACCGGCGACCTGTGCTACATCGGCGACGTCGGGACCGGCTTCAAGGAAGCCGAACGCGACCGCCTGCAAACCCGCCTCAAGCCGCTGGAGCGGTCGCAGCACCCGTTCGCGGTCACGCCGCCGCGGGAGGACGTCGTCCGCGCCCGCTGGGTCGACCCGGTACTGGTCGGAGAGGTCCAATACCGGCAGTTCACGCGCGGTGCCGGGCGCCTGCGCCACACCAGCTGGCGTGGCCTGCGTGCCGACCGTGTGCCCGGCGACGTCCTCGTCCCCCGCACCGAGCCGCGTGTGGCCGCCCAGCTCCCGCCGGTCAACCCGACGGCTTCCGAACCCGCGGCCGCGCCGGCGCAGCCGACCGGGGCGAAAATCACGGTGCAGGCCGGGAAACGGCAGATCACCTTGTCCAACCTGGACAAGCCGTTGTACCCGGATGGGTTTACCAAGGCGCAGGTCATCCACTACTACTCCCGCATTGCCCCCGTCTTGCTGCCACATCTGGCCGGGCGGCCAGTCACGGTCATCCGGTTCCCCGACGGCGTCGACGGACAGCAGTTCTTCGAGAAGAACGTCCCCCGCGGCGCTCCGAGCTGGTTGTCCACGGTCCGGCTGCCGAGCACGAGTTCCCGCAGCCGTCACGGCGAGCGCGGTGAACCGATCGAGTACCCGCTGCTGGACGAGCTCGCGGCGCTGGTGTGGGAGGCGAACATGGCCGCCCTGGAGATCCACGTCCCGCAGTGCATCGTCGACCTGGGGCCGCCACCGGCGCGCCGGCCGCCGGACAGGCTGGTGTTCGACCTCGACCCCGGGCCCGGCGCGTCGATCGTGGATTGCTGTCGGGTCGCGGAACGGCTGAACGACCTGCTGGCCGCCGACGGGCTGACCGCGTTCGCCAAGACGTCCGGTTCCAAGGGAATGCAGTTGTACTGCGCGATCAGCACCGATGACCCCGCGGCGCCGTCCGCCTACGCCAAGCGGCTGGCCCGGCACCTGGCGCGGCAGACACCTGAGCAGGTGACCGCAGTGATGGCCAGGGCGCAGCGCGCGGGCAAGGTGTTCATCGACTGGTCGCAGAACAACCCGGCCAAGACAACCATCGCGCCGTACTCGCTTCGCGGCCGCGACCGGCCAACCGTCTCCACGCCGGTCACCTGGGCGGAAGTCCGCGCCTCCCGTCACGCGAGCCAGCTGGTCTTCACAGCCGAGGATGTTCTCGACCGCGTCGACGAGCACGGCGACCTCCTCGACACCCTCGACAGCACTCGCGCCCCGTTGCCCACCGGCTGACCGGGATCTGCGCCGATCGGCGCTTGCGCGACGTCCTGGCTCCCCTTGATCAGGGATTCAGGCGCTGATCGAGCGGCGTCGCTGCCGCCACCAGAACTGCCCGGTGCCTCGGCATCCTCGCCGGCGGGCGGCGACTACGACGGCGACGGCCGCCTCCACGCAGAGCAAGTCCGGGAACCTCACGCTGTCGATGTCGGCCCTCCATTCGACTAACGCCCGCGTAACCACGTCCTGCTCATGCATCTGCACCTCACCCCATGTCCTACTTCCGCGTAGGTCGCGCCGGAAAGCAGCGTCGTTACCGGCCATCACCTGCCGTCGCAGGCAGAGGAGCAGGCCGGCCTGGCGACTCAGAGCCGCCAAGACGAGGACTGGGCTTTTTCTGGGCATCATGCTTCACTCAGTACATGCCCAAAAAAGGCCCAGTCGAGGACGAGGTTCGCGCCGCGGTCGCGCGACTGCTGCGGCGGGGCCTCCCGGTCACGCCGGCCAGCGCCGACACCGCCCTGCTCAACCTCCGCGGAATCGTCGCCAGGGCCGTGGACCCAGCCGACCCGGCGAGCCGCACCGCTGCGTTGGACGGCACGCTGCGTGGCCTGCTTGCTCGTTTTCCGGATGCCCGCCATGCCGCAGCGGCGCGAGCGCTGTTCGGGCTGCCACCTGCCGAACCGGGCCAGAACCTGACCGCCCGCCGCGCGCAGGCCGCCACGCTGGCGGGGTACGAAGTACACCACTTCCGCAAGCGGGTCGAGCCGAAGTTGCTCGAGCGGGTGGCCTGGGAGCTACTGGCCGACGCCGACCGCTTCACGCGGTCACCGATGATCGCGCCCCGGCTCGCTCCGGCCGGCGAGCGCCAACTGGTACTGCCGGACCCGTTCGCCTGGGAAGTGACCGAGCACGAGGAGCACCTGTCGCGGTTGTGGTCCGCGCTGTTCGCCGCCCGCGCCGAACTGCTGGCCCTGGAGCGCCTGATCAGCTTGGAGGCCGAGCGCACGGCCATCGTTCGGGTTGCGGTGACCGCCGCATGGCGCTGGGGCGCGGCTCGCGCCGAAGCGGTCAACTACACCACCGCGTTCGCCTCAGAGCTGGAGAAGACCTCCGCCGACGAGCTCACCGCGCTGGCCGGCTGGACGCCGCCGCTGACCGACGCGCAGGCGGCCCGCCTGACCGAAGCCGCGTCCGGCGGTGCCAGCCGCGAGCAATTTGTCCAGGCCCTGCACGACGAGACCGAGCTGGGCAACGCCTGGATCGAGGGTTTCCTCACGCCGTCGGAACACGACAAGACCACGACCGAGAACAGGAACGGATCACAGCATTGAGCAGCAACAACCTCACACCCTCACCCGCGCTCACCGCCGCGCTGAAGGCCGCCGATGACGAGGCTCCCCGCCGGTACGTCATCACCGGCGGCCCCTCGTCAGGCAAGGACGACTTGATCACCGCAGTGCACGCCGCCGGAATTCCCTGCATGCAGGACGAGCCCGGCCGAGAGATCTACCGCAAGCACCGCGAACGACTCGGCCGGCATCTGCGCCGCGAAGACCGCCGGGAGTACTCGTTGGAGGTCTTGGACGCCTTCGTGGCCGAGTACACCGCCCACCAACACGGCGTCCGCTTCTACAACCGCGGCATCCCCGACGGCTACGGCTGGGAGGCGTTCTTCGGCCTGCGCCCCACCAGCGAGCTGGAAGAGGCGACTCGGCGGTACCGGTACGACACCATCTTCGTCCTCGATCCGCTGGACACCTTCGAGGACCCCGACGACATCGTCTGGGCCAAGGACCGTGAGATCCGCCGGGTGCACGAGTTGATCGTCCAGGGCTACTTCGACGCCGGCTACGAGCCGGTCTTCGTCGCCCCGGACTCCGCCGCCGCCCGGCTGGACTTCATCTGCGCCAACCTGCGTCTGCCCAAACCAAGCCGAGGAGCGTGATGTCGTTGTCCCGCACCGCAAAAGCAGGCACGCCGGGCCTGCTGCTGTCGCCGAACAGCGTGCTGGCTAACGCGCTGCTGCGCTCGATCGACCTGCTCCGGCCGCGCGTGCTCGCCGCACGACCCTCGCGCATCGAGTTCGTGGTCGGCACCCAGATCAACGGTGCCCCGCACCTGGGCACCAACCTGGTGCAGACCGCGGCGTTCCTCCTGGCCAAGACCGCCCGCCGCGAGTTCTCCATCGACACCACGGTGCGGTTCAGCGCGCTGGACAACGCTCCCCACGAGGTCATCCTGGACCCGGAGACCCACCACGCCTATCAGCAGACCTACTTCCACGCCTTGGGCAAGGACAAGATCAGCGAACTGATCGAGGGCTACTACCTGTCGTTCTTCGACTCGTTGGCCGAGGCGACCGGCACCGAGTACGCGATCGAGACCTACACCGATCAGCAGGCCACGCCCGGTTTCCGCGCCGAGTTCCTGCGCACGCTCGAGCGGATCGAGGACATCCGCTGGTGGATGGCGCCCTCCCACGGCGTGGTGCACGTGCGCGTTCCGTGTCCGTACTGCGGCTGGGCGGAAAAGCGCGCCGACCGCACCAAGCTCGCCGGCTTGGACGAGGACGGCGCCACCTTCACCGCCACTTGCTTCGACCACGGCGGCTACGAGGCGCACATCGACCCCGAGGACTCCACGCCCTACCTGGACCTGGCGACGCTGTACCGCAACCTCGTCAAGGAACGCGCGTTCGGCCGGGACACCGACGTGCTGCACGTGATGATGAAGGGCGGCGACTGGACATTCGGCTGTCAGCTCGTCGACGGCGCCCTCGGCGCGCTGGGAACGCCGCCGACCGCGATGCCGATGCGGATCTTCACCCCGCAAGTGCTTGCTCCGACCGGCGCGAAGCTGTCCAAGTCGCTCCTGCGCGAACAAGGCAAAGGCGCCCTTCCCGCCGACGTCGAGCCCTGGATGCTCGACACCACCACCTGGACCGGCGACGTCGACAACTACGTCGACGCGCTGGTGTGGCTGGTCAGCGAGCTGCTGACCGACCCGAAGCACTTCTTCCGCTCGTTCACCGTCAAGGAGCTCGGCCGCCTGATGACCGCCCGCCCGACCACCATGCCTGTGCGCGCCCACGAGATGGGCATCTACAAGCGCTACTTCGACCTGATCGCCACTGGACGCAAGACCACTGAGATCCGCGTCAACGACTCCAGCCGTCAGAAGATCAAGCAGGGGTCGCTGATCCGGTTCCGCTGCCAGGGTGACGAAGTTCTGACGCGCGTTACCAAGGTGGCCCGCTACGCCTCCTTCGAGGAGATGTTCGACCACGAAGCCGTGACGTCGGTCAACCCGTTGGCCACGCGCGAAGAACAGCTGGCCAACATCCGCCAGATCTACCCACCGGAGCGGGAAGCGCTGGGAGTGGTCGCGATCGGCATCGAGCTGGTCAACCCGCCTCGATCGGCGTGACCACCGAAGCACGACAACGCACACGCTGGGCCTCGACCAAGGTATCGAGGCTCAGCGTCGTGCTTGTCGAGGTTTCCCGCTCAGCTGATCCGGCGGCGCAACCAGGCCAGCGCTGCCATGCCCTTCTCGCGCTGGTGCGCCCGCAGCGTCGGCAGGCCCGCCGGGGCGGGTAGCAAGGACTGATACAAGAAGTCGCCGGCCACCGCAGCAAGCACCGAGTTCACTTGGCCGGAAGCGGCGGCATGCGCGGGCCGGAAGTCCTGCCACGCCTGTTCAGGGTCGAGGTCGCTGGTCGCGGCCACCGAGGGCAGGAACAACAGTGCGTCCACCCACGGTGCACCGGTGACGGCGTAAGGCCAGTCCACCACTATCACCGTGTCGTCGGTGAGCAGCAGGTTGTCCGCCCGCAGATCGGCGTGCAGCAAGGTGTCGCCCCGAGCCGCCGACGCCCAGCCCGACTCCAGCTCCGCCAGCCGCGTCAAGTTCGCCCGCGCCCACTCGTCCAGCCGGCTGGCGAGCTGCGGGTCGGCCCCGATGGCGTGCCATGACCGGAAGTTCTCGGCGAGGTCATCCACAATGGACATCGCGGGGACGGGTGCCGGGGTGAGCCCGTCGGCCAACCGCTCCAACGCGGACATCACCCGCGCGAACTGCCCCGGGCGCCACGGCGTGGCCAGCATCGCGCCGTCGACGTCGTCGAGCACGAGCATGACCCACTTGCCGTCGTCGTAACTCCACCGCAGCCGCGGCGCTGGAACCGAAGCCGGAAGAGAGCGCATCACCTCGATCTCGCGCCGATACAGCCTCGGCGCCCGCGGATTCTGGTCGGCGCTGATCGCCTTAGCGAATACCCGGCGCCCATCGCTAAGAGCGAGCCGGGACGCCAGGCCCGGCGAGAACCCACCGGACTGAGACACGTCGCGCACAACCGGCGCGCCGAGCGCCGATTCTGCGGCCGCCCGCACCTGCTCGGGCAACTCCTGCCAGCTCAACCGGTGCGGGACGAGCGTGGCCGCCCCCGATGCCGTGTTCACGCGGGCACTTCCATGCACTGGCTGGTCAGTGGGCTGTTCACCTGAAAACGATAGAGGACAGCGGTCTTCCGGGCGGCCCGCCGCCAGCATCGCGCCGTGTGGCGAGCGACGCCAGGGCGGTACTGCCCGGCTGCCGAACCGTTCGAGGCATTCCTGGCCTCGGCCTGCCCGGCTATCATCGGGGGCATGACTTCGGCGCTCGCGAATCGCTCGCCCGCTGACCAGTACCTGGTGCAGCGGATCGCGGCGCGCGACCGGGTTGACGTGGCGTCGCTGGCCGCGCTGCCGGCCCACGAGCTAGACCGGCTTCTTCCCGGCGGCCGAGCTGCGTTCGAGCATCGCGCGCAGGTCGCCCAGGCGCTGCTGACCCGCAGAGGCATCGACCCGGACTCGGCTGAGTATCAGGCGGCTGACGCGCAGGCCCGCGACATCCTGGCGCGCGTTGACCAGCTCGGTTCGGACCACGCCGCGTGACCCTGCCGCGCGCGCTGCTGCTCGACTCGACTTTCTTGATCGCCTACGAACGTGAGCTGAGTCCCCGGCTGGCGCAGGCCGTGGTGGTTCAGGCGATCACGAGCGGACGGCTGCTGGTCGTGCCTGCCGTGTCCTTGCTGGTCGCCGGGACCGAGCTGGGCGGGCGTCACCCGGATCTGTCCTGGATGCTCAACGACCCCGCCGGCCCGGTGGAGGTGCTGGCACTGTCGGCGGCTAACGCGCTGGAGACCGGCGAGCAGGCCGCCCGCGCCGACGGGCCGGACCTGATCGGCGTCGAGGTGGCGCAGATCGTGGTGGAGGCCGGCGGCAGTCCGATGGCCGTGATGACGTACGAGCCGAAGCGGTACTCGGGGCTGTCGTTGCAGGTCATGGATATGCGTCCCCGGTAGACGGCGGAACCAGGTCGGCGCAGCTTCGGGATGATCTTGAGGGCGCAGGGAGTTGTAAACCCCTTCTGACGGCCTGTAGATGAGGTCTTCGGACCTGCTACCGGCAAGGCGCCTGCGCCAGCCGCCCGTCACAACGGTACCGCCACGCGGCAAGTAGTCCCGCGGATCATCCGCCGGGCCGCGCGGGAACCACCGAGACCCGCAGGCCGCTGTCGGTGATCTCCGTCTGGAAACCGTAGTGGCCGCCGTTGGGCCCGCCCAGTGCGTCGGGCGCCAGCTGCTCCGGCGTGAGTTCGACGCTGCCTCCGGCGCGGACCAGCAGCGCGATCAGCAGGGTGTGCGCCCAGTCTTCGGGGCTGACCTGTTCGTCGTCGCACCAGGCCGCGTGGTGCAGCGCGGTGTAGAGCTGCCGGCTGGTGACGGCGTCCATCGGCCCGTCGACGTGCACGGTGATCGGCGTTGCGGCGCCGGGCTCGCGGTGCACCGACCAGCCCGAGCCGGACCAGTCCGTCGTCTCGTCCTTCATCACTGCTCCTTCATACCGATCATCGTCCGGATCGAGGTCCGGACACGTGCTGTCAGGCGGGTAGTTCCTGCCAGAGCTCGGCGGCGACGGCACGGCACGCCGGGCAGGTCTCCAGGTGGGCGTCGACCTGTGCGGTCTCCCGCTTCGACAGGCCGCCCCGCTGCCACGCCCCCAGCTTTCCGGTGATCACCCGGCAGGCTTCCGGCTGGCCGTCGGGCTCGGCGACGTATTCCTGGAGGTACGCCTGCCGCAGGGCCTCGCGGGCCCGATAGGCCAGGGCGGACACGCCGTTCGGGGTCAGCCCCATCACGGGGGCAATCTCGACGGGGGTCATCTCCTCGACCTCGAGCCGCCACAGCACCTCCTGCCACCGTTCGGAAAGGCGGGCGAAGGCCCGTGCGACCAGGCCGCGTTCCAGCTGCGCGACGGCGGTGTCCTGGAACGGTTCGGCGATCAACTCCGGGTTGTTGGTGTCGATCGCGAAGGTTTCGACATCCTCGGTGAACTCGACCTTGCGGGCGCGGCGGGTTCGGTCGTAGGCGACGTGACGCAGCGACGTGAGCAGGTAGGCGCGGAAGGTGGCGTGGGGGCCGCCGCCAGCGCGCATGATGGCGAACACCTTCGCGAACGCCTCCGCCACCAGGTCGTCGGGGTCGATGGCCCGGTTCGTCAGCTGGTTGGCCAGGTTGTAGGCCGCGGGGCGGTGCCGGCGGAAGAGCACGCCGTACGCCGCGTGCTGCCCGTCGCGCACCGCGGCGATCAGCGCGGCGTCGTCCGGCTCGTCGCCGGCGGGCGGGACCTGGTGGCGGGCTGGCGAGCCGTCCTGGCGCTGGGAACAGGGAGTCCGGTGAGCCGAGGTGCGCTGGAACGGAACGGTGGCCGGCTGCTCGCTGGTCAACATGGTGGTGGGCACTGCTGTCTCCCCGCGTGGCGTGGTGCGCGATGTGGACTGCGCGACGTGGGTCTGCGAGGCCCGGCCGGAAACCTCTACAGCGCGTCGATCGGCAGTTTCGGTAGGTTCGGTAGATTCAAGCTACCGAACCTACCGAGACTTTCGCAAGAGGTTCGGTAGGTTCGGGAGGTTCGCCCTTCCGACAGCAGGGTGTGGCGGCCCCGTGGTGCATGCCCAGCTGGCCGGACTGCCTGAGGCCGTCAGTCGCGGCCGGGAGGCAGCTGCGGCTCGGCGCTGAGCCGGACGTGGCGAAACCGCGGCCGGTAGAGGGTGTCGTCGGCCAGGACGTCCGCCCGCGGCCCGTTGACGCTGTACACCAGCAGGAAGCTGTTGCCGGTCTGGTGCAGGAGGGTCGGGTTGTAGGCGTAGCGGCCGGCGCTGTTCTCTGGTGGGTCGAGGATCAGCTGGGGCCCGGTCCACGGACCGGCCGGGTGCTGGGCTCGGTAGGCGACGATCGGCCACGAACCGTGTGGTCTGCGGGTGTCGGAGGTGACCAGCAGCCACCCGGCATCGTCGGGCAGCGGCAGGACGCTGACCTCGTTGCTCACCCCGGTCAGCAGCCGTGCCGCGTCGGCTGGCTCGGGCGACCACGTTCCGGCGGCGCTGCGGTAACGCCAGGTTGCCGCGGGCCGCAGCGCCGAGGTGGAGGCCAGCAGCAGGTGCTTGTGCTTCCCCTCGTCGGCCACGCCGTAGACCAGCAGCTCATCGCCGACCCGGTGGACGGCCGCGCCCCACTGCACTCCGGTACCGTCGGCGATCGGCGTCCGGCTGAGCACGCGCAGGTCCGGGAGCGTGAGCTCGACCAGAACCGTCTGGCGCCAGGCGAAGTCCCATTCCGTCTTCTGCTCGTCGGGCACCGTGGCCTGGTACTCCTGGTAGAAGATCCACAGCCGGTGCCGGTCGGCGGGCAGCGCGGGGTCGTCCACCGCGACGCCGTGGCCGGTCCACAGCCATTGGGTCAGGCCGTCCGGCCCGACCTTGTCGATCGGGGTGACGAGGGCATCGGGCTGGCCCGGCGTTCCGCCGAGGACGGTGCGCAGTCCGCCGGGGGCGACGTCTTCGACCACGATGCAGTTGTTCACCATGCGGTTGTCGGCCAGCAGGGTGTCGGAGAACAGCCAGAGGCGCTGGCGTCCGTGGGCGAGGTCGATCGCGTAGGCGGAGTCGCCGCCGCGCCAGCCGTTCTGCGTGGCGGCGAGCACGGCGAACCGGTGCGCGAGCGGATGCGGCGTGGGGTCCAGGACGATGGTCAGGCCGGCGGCGGGTGGTGCGGGCACGGCGACCGTTCAGCGCGGGCCGGCGGCGTCGGTGCTCGCTGCCGCGGTCCGGAGCTTCCGCAGCAGCGTCAGGTAGCCGCCGAAAGCTTGCGGGCCAAAGGCTTTGACGCCGACGGTCATGGTGAACGAGGCCGCCGCGTGCAGCCACAGTTCCCGGGTCGGCTCGCCTTGGGTCATCGCGACGACCTGTGCGCTGCGGCCGGCGAACCATGCCTCGCACACGTCATAGACCTGCTCGGGGGTCAAGGTGAAGGTGTCGCCGCTCATGCGGGCGACGACGCGGGGGAAGGTTTCGTGGATTTCCTGGGTGGACCAGCCGCGGCTCTCTCGCTCGGCGCGGCTGGCCATCGGGACGTAGATGCCCACCAGGTCCGAGCACACCTGGTCGCTGGCCGCCGGGTCGAGTGCCTTGATGATCTCGGCCGCGCGGGCGTGATCGGTGACGAGGTAGGCGCGCAACAGCTGGATGGTGTCCAGCCTGGGGGGCGTGATGCCGTCACGCGCAAGACCTGCCAGCTCGTCGGTCATCCGGTCACCCTAGCGATCAACTCGGGTCGACCGGGCGGTCAGCGGGGCGTCCGGATCAGCGCGGTCGACGCGATCTCGCCCCAGCTGGTCAACAGGGGCGCCAGCTCGGTGTCGTCGATGTCGGCCAGCAGCGCGTCCACCGCGTCGGCGCCGTCTCCGGCGGCTTCCGCGATCGCGGCCCGCACGGCGATGATCTGGGCTCGCTGGGCGGGTTCGGTTGCCGTGTCGAGGTCGTGGCCGGCTCGCGCCGTCGTCTCCTTCGGGACCGTTCCGGCGTCGACCGCGGCCGCGGCCAGCTTCAGCAGGCACCGCGCGACGATTCCGGCGGCACCGTCGACGACGGCGTGGTTGAGCCCGAGGCGCAGCGGCGGCTGCCAGTCGGTGGCCGCGCCGACGACGATCCGGGCGGCGGCCATCGAGGCGGCGGTGTCACCGCCGGTGAACACCGAACACAGCTGTTCCAGGGCTTGGATCGCCCGGCCGGGCAGGCGGGGGAGCCGGTCGGTGATCGTGACCGCCGCGGTCATCGCCACCGACAAGGCGAGCTCGACGTCCGGGGAGATCTGTGCCCACCACTTGGCGCGTGCGGTGGGCGTGCCCGCGCGGCCGAACCCGGCGAGGGCGTGCTGCACCTTCGGGCCCAGCTCGGGCCGGGTGGCGACGATGGTCAGTGACGCGGCCGCCGGGTTGTCCGTGCAGTAGTTGGCGTTGATGTAGGTCCAGGACGCGAGCACCTGCGGAACCCGACCGTCCCGGTCGAGCGTGTGCAGCAGCGTGTGGAAGCGGTCCGCGTCGCGGCCGGCGGCCAGCAACGCGTCGCCACGGGTCAGGTCCAGGGCCATGGTCACGGCGGACTCGCCTTCGTGTCGGTCGCGGCCTGAACGGAGCGCGCGGCCGCGGCAACGCCGGAGCAGTGTGGCAGCCGGGCCGCTGACACGATCGGGTTACCGGGGCCCTCCGGCGCGACCGGTGCGCGAAAGAGGCGGCGGGACGGTGCCGTGAACAGGGACAATCGGAAATGGATTGACCCGGCGAAGGGAGGACGCCGTGTACTCAGCAGGCCACCGCCCAGCCGCCGACGCAGGTGCGGCCTCGGAGGCCGCGGGCCAGGTGCGCCTGGCCGACCGGGTCGTCCCGATCGCCGCGGTCCGCGAGCACCCGGAGCGGTACACCTCGCTGTTCGGGCGGGCGCGCAGCGAGGTCGGGCACGCGGTGTGCTTGTGCCGCACGGATCAGCTGGTGAGGCTGGTGATCCGCTGCCGCGCCGGGCGCTACCACCTGGCCAACTGGCCGGCGGGCGGGCAGCAGCACGCGCCCGGTTGCCCGTGGTTCCGCAGCCCGTCGGCGATGTCGGGGCGTAGCGCCTACGCCGAGGCCATCACCGTCGGCGAGGACGGCACGTCGATCCGGCTGTCCACGCCGCTGACCGTTCGCGGCGCGACCGCGGCGCCGTCCGACACCCCGGCTCCACCGGCCGCGTCGGCTGGGTCGGTCACGACCGCGCGGCGAGCGATGGGCCTGTTGGCGCTGCTGCACTACTTGTGGGAGTCCGCGCAGCTGAACGTGTGGCACCCACGCGACGGACGCAGAAGCTGGCGCGACTGCCGCGAGCTGCTGAACGAGCAAGCCGGGGACTGCCGGGTCAACCGGCTGGAGCTGGCGGACGCGCTGTGGGTCGTGCCGGCGTTCCAGCGCGCGCAGGCCGAGAGGATCAACGCCGCGTGGGAGCGGTTCCTGGGCCGGTTGGCCAACTTCGGGAAGGTCCGCCGGCGTGGCCTGGTACTCGGCGAGCTCCGGGCTGTCGAGGCGACCGACTACGGCGTGCGGATTCGCCTGGCCCACCAGCGCGCCCCGCTGTTCGCTTCCGCCCAGCTGATGGATCGCGTCCGCCGCTCGTATCCGAGCGCGTTCGGCGCGCAGGCCACCCAGGACGGCCGCCGGCAGGTGGCGCTGTGCCTGGTCGAGCGCAGCCGCCGCGGCTACCCGACCGTCGTCGACCTGGCCGCGATGCTCACCACCAGCTCGTACCTGCCCGCCGACTCCAGCTACGAAGCAGCGATGGCCGACGCGCTCGCCGCGGCCGGCCGCGCGTTCCACAAGCCACTGCACTACGACGGCACCGAGGTCTTTCCCGACTTCGTGCTCGTCGACGTCGACCCGGAGACCTATGTCGAGGTGTGGGGTGTGCGCGGGCGCGAGAGCTACGAGATGCGCAAGCGCGCCAAGCAGTCCTTCTACCGCGAGTCGGGCCGGACGCTGCTGGAGTGGGACGTCCGCGAGCCGATGCCGGTGCTCGCCCGCAGCTGACCGCGCCAGCGCGTTCGGGACTCGCGCCGCGCCGAAGACGCCGGGCACACCGTGCTGGCCGGGTTGCGCAGGCCATGATGGGCCAGGAAATGGGGCGCGACCAGCGCCTCGACGATCGACAAAGGGGACTTGAATGGCTCTGCCCACCCTCACTCCCGAACAGCGCAATGCCGCGCTCGCCAAGGCCGCCGCGGCCCGGACGGCGCGCTCGGAGCTGTTGCGGGCGCTCAAGGCCGGCGAGACGACGCTCGCCGACGTGCTGGCCAAAGCCGACGCCGACGACGAGATCGTGAAGAAGACCAAGGTGCTGGCGGTATTGAAGGCGCTGCCGGGCATCGGGGATGTCCGGGCGCGCCAGCTGATCGACGGGGCCGAGATCGCCGAGAGCCGGCGCGTCGGTGGGCTCGGCCAGCGCCAGCGCGAAGCCCTTCTCGCCGCGATCAGCTGATCGGGCTTTCCGCGCCGGCGATGCCCGCGGAGCCGGGGCGCGGGTGGAGCGCGCGATGATGGCGCGCATGACGGCTTCCGGCTTGGAACGTGCTCGGCGGGCTCTTCATCAGGGCGACGCCGAAGCGCTGCTCGGCGAGCGGGAATGCGCCTGGCTGGATGTGAAAGAGCGCATCTACCCGCTCGACAAGCCCCGAGGGGCCGAAGAGCTCGCCAAGGACGTGGCGGCGTTCGCGAACACCCTGCACGGCGGCCTGCTGGTGGTGGGGTTCGCCACCAGGAAGGAACACGGCGAGGAGATCGTCGACGTCCTGCACCCGGTTCCCCGCACGCTGGTCAATCTCGACCAGTACCGCCAGGTCATCGCCACGCGGGTGCTGCCCGCGTTGCGCGAGGTGACGGTCGACTGGATCGAGCGCGGGAACGGCACCGGCGTGCTGGTCATCGACATCCCGGCCCAGCCGCGCTCGAGCCAGCTGTTCGCTGTGCCGGCGCCGACCGGGACCGCCGAGGTGAGCAAGAGCGCCGTCGGTGTCCCGGTCCGCCGCGGCGACGGCACGACGTGGCTGCGGCCGCACGAGATCCAGCATTTCATCGGGCTGGGCTACGCCAACTCCGGCGACGGGGCCGACAAGCTGGCCGCCGCGCTCGCGGCCATCCAGGCCCCGCGTGAGGAGGAGCCGAAGTACACGGTCGGCGGCGGTGAACCCGGCTGGACCGAGCCGTTTCAGCAGGCCGTCAGCGACCTCGCCGGGCACGGCGTGACGCTGGGCGAGCCGGTCTCCCTCGCGTCCGCAAGCGGTCCCGGGGTGGCGCAGCACTTCCGGGCACCGGGACAGCAGACCGGCTGGGTGCTGTGCGCCCGCCCGGGGCGCCGCCCCGTCGCGGTCGCCGGCGAGATCTGGCAGGCGTTGCGCGAGCAGGGCAGCGGCGCCCCGGACGGCGACGCGCTTGCCGCGCTCGGACTCCCCGCCGGAGATGCCGGTACCACCCGCGTCGTCGGCCAGGACGCCACGGAAGTGGCGCTGTCGGGTGGTCACTGGGGTCCCGGCCGACTGCTGCGCGCGGCCGGGCGAGGGTGGCGGTGGGAACCGGACCCGGTCGTCAGCACGGAAACGTCGGCAGTGACGGGGAACTGGACCGGTGGGCCGAACCCACCGCAGTTGCGGGCGCGGGTGCTGGCGGTTCTGCCGTTGGCCGGTGCTGACACCGCGAAGATCAGCCCGGACCGGCTGGACGCGGTGCTTCCGCAGCTTCCGTTCAGCGCGCTGGCCGGGATCACCACGGCCTTGTCCCGCGGTCGCATGTTCGCCGGTAGCTGGGCTCCGGGACGCAACGGCAACGCCAGTGATCGGCTCAGCTACACCTGCGAGATCACCGCTCCGGATGGGCAGCTCGCGCTGTCGGCCGAGGTCATGATGACGCTGCCGCCGGCGTCACGAGGTTTTGCGGTCGTCACCTGCGCCGAGGTGCGAGTGGAGAACTTTGACGCATGGTCCCGGGTCCTGGACGATCCGGCAGCCGATCTGCGCTGGTCGGTGGACGACCTGGTCGAGTTCTTCGTGGCGGCCTGGGACACCGCCACCGAGCTGCTGCCCCAGTTGATCGACGGCGCCGAGGACGGCTCCCCGGCCTCGCCCCGGTGGGCGGGGGTGCCGCGGGTCGAGCTGTCGATCGGCACGGAGTCGCGGCACGACCAGCAGGCCGGGGAGCAGCTGGTGCTGGCCAACGTCTTCGACCTGGAGCCGTTCGGGCCCGGTGATCGCCGTGACCGGCTGACCGAGCTGTTCGTCGCGGTGCACTCGGCGCCGGGGCTGGACGCGGACTCGCGGCGTCGCCTGGTCCGGTCGGTGCTGGTGGAGATGGCGCACCGGTATGGCTTCATGCAGGTCCGCGACCGCACGTTCTGACCGGCCTCCAGGTTCCTCGCGGGGAGCTCCCGGCCGCGCCGGGCCGCGGCGAGGTCAGCGGCGGCCCGACCAACGACGCCGGCCCGGCCTCCCTCGCGTTGGGTGGCCGGGCTGGCGTTCGCCTTTTCGTGTCGAGGTCGTCAGGTGGGTCAGAGTCCGCGCTGCATCTGGTCGAGGGCGGCGGTCAGGGCGTTGCGGTGGTCGCCCCACATGTTGGGAAGCACCGCGTCGAGGGTGTCCAGCGGCGTCCATCGAGCGCGGAAGCCGTCGGGGACGGACTGGCGCGTGGGCAGCACCACCAGCACGGTGTAGACCACGGTCCAGGCGTTGAGGGTGTGCGGGCTGGACACCGGGCGGATTTCCCGGACGATCCGGAGCGTGGATCCGTCCGGGGTCGCGATCCCGGTCTCCTCGCCCAGCTCGCGTAGTGCGTTGGCGATGATTCCGGCCGGGGTGACCGGCCGGTGCCCGGTGGTCCAGTCCGCGAAGGTCAGCCCGAAGTCCTGGGGTTCGGCGAAGCCGCCGGGCAGCGCGGGAATGGTGCCGTTGTGCGGGGTGTCGCGGTCGATGAGCGCCACGTGCCCGTCGGCCACCGCCACGGCGTCGGTCACGACCTGTTCGCCGTAGCGCCACGAGGGGCCGAGGCCGGTGCACAGCCCGATGCGCGGGTCGGCGAGCAGCGACGCGTACCGGGGGTTGACCGGACGGCCGTGCTGGTCGGTCGGCCACCCGCGGGCGATGGCCCACGCGGTGATGCCGGGGTGCACGCACCCCACGCCGTCGCGGCGCGTCGCCACCGCGGCGTCGCGGCTGCCGGGGCCGGGGTCGTTGCGGTGGGCGCGGTCGGCCAGCCAGTCGAAGCCGGGCGGCACCTGGACGATGCCGTCCTCGGTGACGGCCAGGCCGCCAGGCCCGGTGAACAGGCGGGGAGTGTTGGGGTGGCCGTGCATGGGAGCGACGTTGTCGGCGATGACGTCGAGGTCGGCGGCGGTGTAGGGGGCGTCACCGGCGCCCTGGCCCCGGGTGAGGGTCGACAAAGTGGTCATGAATTCAGCATCGGAGCACCGCTGACCTGGGAAAATGGGTTTCCTGTTTCGCACAAGATCCGTCAACTCAGGAAACCCGGAAACTGCCAGGTCAGCGGTGCGACGCCCGCGATGCGTTCAGGCCGGCGCGGAGCTGGCGGTGGCCGGCTGCCGCGGGGAGAGCTTTGCCAGCGGCGAGGGCCGCCCGGCCGGAGTGGCGCGTACGGCGTCCCAGTCGATGGCCGGATGGTCGAGAAGGACTTCGAGATCGGCGGCGCGGAACAGCGGCACCGCCGGGATCGAGCGGCGGCGCTGCCGGCCGCTGCGCACCCAGGTGACCGGCTCCAGCCAGTTCGCGCGGATCAGGTGCTCGACGTCGGACGCGCGCACGCGCAGGTGCTCGACGACCTCCGTGCGCTGGAGCAGGCGCCCGTCGACGAGGGCCTTCTCCAGTGCGGCGCGGTCGTCGAAGTGCTCCAGCGCACGGCCGTCGTAGAGCGGGTAGTCCTTGTACTCGCCGACCTCGGGGATGAGTCCGAGGCGATCGAGCTCGAGCAGAACGTCGGCGGGGACCTCGATGCCGAAGCGCGCGGCCAGCACGTCCGCGGCGCGGCTGGCGCCGACGTCGGGCTGGGAGCCGACCGCGGCCTTGATCTGCTCGATCTCGGCCAGCGCGGTGTGCACGACCGCGGCGGGCCAGCGGCCGGTAGCGGGGTCCGCGGACGGGATCAGCCCGGCTTTCACCGCGCGCTCGAACTGCCACATCGGCATCCCGAGCGCGGTGGGCGTCTGGATCGGGCCGTAGTCCTTGGGCGTGCGGGTCCTGGTGTTCTTCGCGGCGGTCATCTCAGGCGACCTCCTCGGCGGTCAGCACGCGGACCGAGCCGACGAGGAACGCGTGGGACTCGACCAGGTCGACCACGTGCTCGGCGGTCAGGTGGCCACAGCCGCACCGGTCCGCGGCGTCGTCCTCGAGGAGTTCGGCAATCTCGTCGGCCAGGTCCTCGGGCACCGGGGCGTTGTCCCAATGGCGGGTGCAGGGGCCGACGACGACGTCGACGTGGCCGGCGCCGCGGGCCGCGTCGGCCCAGCCGTCGGGCAGGTCCAGCTGGCACACCAGCAGATGATGGGGCGTGCCGTCGGCGTTCTCGCCGTGTCCGGTCCGGATCGCGATCCAGGGCGAGTGGTTGTCGTCGGCGTGCTCGGTGGCGACGCGCAGCGCCCAGCCGGTCTCGTCTTCGTCGTCGAGCTCGTGCACGCGGCCGACGCCTTCGCTGCCGAGATACAGCTCGAGTTCGGTCAGCCAGGCGAAGGGTCCCTGGCCGTGGTCCTGGACGACGTGGGCGGTCAGCAGCAGCATCGCGTGCTGGGTGTCGTCCTCGGGGTCGGTGTCGAGCAGAGCGTGAACCTCGAGCTCGAACTCGCCGACCATGGCGGGCTTGGCGCTGGCCGGCAGGCCGAGGTACTGCGGGCCGGCGGGGATGTCCGCGGGGACCGCCCACGCGATCGAGGAGGGCTTGCAGGTCGCGTGGTACTTCTTCGTGCCGATGTGGTGGGTGACCGGGGAGAGGTCGGGGTCGTAGGCGGTGACGATGAGCGAGAGGCTGGAGTCGTTCTCGCGGGCGTCGCCGGGTTCTCCGCACCAGTCGCAGTCGAAGGTCGGCTTGACCTCGTTGTCGAGCCAGGCGTAGAGGTCGCCGTAGTTGACCCCGCGCCAGCTCTCGCCGGACAGCCAGGCGCGCACGTCGTCGGTGAGGATCCAGCGGTGCTGGGGCTCCCAGGGCTCGGCCGCCCGGATGACCTGGCGCAGCGCGCTGGCGTAGGGCATGCCGGTGCGCTTGGCGAGCCGGCGGGCCTGCGCCTTGCGGGCGTTGGGCCGGTCGGGGTTGGTGGAGGTCATGACGGAAAGTCCCGTTCCCGGCAGGTCCCACGCTCCTGCCGCGGTGGTCTCGTCGCGGCGGAACACGTCGTCGAAGGTCGCTGGATCTCGTGCTGCCTGCCCGGTGGGCTTGGCCTGTTCGCCGGGTGTGCGTGGGACACGTCGGCCAGGGCGCGGCCGTGCGCAGCGACGGCCAGGTGTCACGGTAGCGGAGGCCACCGACAAAGCCGTGCGCCGCACCGCAAACGCGGTGCGGCGCACACGTCAGGTTCGGAGAGCGTCGACTCGGCCGGAGCCCTACTGGGCGTGGTCACCGACGATGCCGTTGATGACCGGCAGGTCGTAGTGGCCGTCGTGGTTGACCGGGCAGTTCGCCGCCGTCACCTGCCGCACGACACCGCCGGAACCGCGGACGTTGCGGGTGTAGGTGTGGTTGGGGGGCTGGCCGCCGCCGGGGCAGGGCTGGGGGCGCGGGGGCATGGCAGTTCCTCTCGGGGCCCGTGAAACCGCCGAGGACGTCGATCGGCAGTTTCGGTAGGTTCGGTAGATTGAAGCTACCGAACCTACCGACACGCATGCAAGAGGTTCGGTACTTTCGGGAGGTTCGGGAGTTCAGCTACGGTAGGCACCGTGTTCGACATGACCAGCGAGGGCGTCCGGCGCGCGTGGAGCGAGTTCCTGGACCAGATCGAGACCGGCCAGGCCGTGACCGTGAGCCATCGCGGCCGGGCGAAGCTGGTCGCGATGCCGTGGCCGCGCTATGCCGAGCACCGCGCCGAGACCGGCGCGGCCATGGGTGAGCCGGCGCGCGTGAGCGCGGCCGACGTCGGCGACGCGCAGCCGAGCTGGTGGACCGCGTCGTTGGTTGTGGTGGAGTCGGGGGTGGCCAAGGACGCGTGGCGCCGCCTTCAGGTGTGGGTCGCGGCGGGCGGGCACGCGATCGTCGAGCGCTACGGCCGTCGTTTGGCCGTGCTGACGCCGGTGAGCTGGGCGCAGAACGTCACCGCCGCGGACGCGTCCGGCGAAGGATCGACGGCCGGCCAGGCGGACTGATCGTCATCGCGGGGCGTCAGTCCGACGTCGTCGCTCAGGGCTCAGGGTCTCCCGAGGATGAGCTCGTAGCGCGGGCCGCAGCTGGCCCGCTCGGCGGATCACGTCGACGCTGCGGCTCCCGAAGCGGTCCGCGGGGCACGGTCCATCATGGTCGGAGCCACGGCCGCTCATCACGGCGCTTCGCACCGCCGGTCGAACAGGCGCCAGCCTCGGCGCAGCGTGTTCATGGTGAGGTCGTACCAGCCGGCCAGGTCCCCGAGTTGCCCACCGGCGATGCCGACCGACAGCCCGGTCGTGCGGTCGGCTGGTCCGGCCGCCTGGAAGTCGGCGCGCGTCGCGATGCTCCACATCAGGACGTGGGCGTCGCTGGACAGGGTGTTCCAGGCCAGGCGCAGACCGCCCTGGCGCACCGTGTCACCGGGGAAGACGATCGGCCCGATGTCGCGCAGGATGTCGGCGACGTTGACCTTCATCAGCGCCGGCTGCACGGCCGTGAGTGCGTCCAGCCGGCTGGTGATCCAGTCGATCTGGTCGCGTACCAGCTGTTGCTGGGCGGCAGTGTTTCCGAGGTCGTCGGCGAGGTCGAGTGTGCGGCGCTGGTACTTGCGCAGCTGGTCGTAGGACTCGGCGATCACCGAGTGGCCGCGGCGCTGTCGTGTCGCCGCATCGTCGGGCGCGGTGATCCACACCGCCTGGGCGGCGCCGACGAGCGCGCCGCGCACGGCGGTGTGCTGGGCGGTGGTGTAGAGGTGTTTGCGGTCCAGCGCGTCCCAGACCAGCCGCAGGTGCTCGCCGGCGGAGATGAGGCTGATGCGCGTCATCTCGCTGATCCGTTGGTAGGGGAAGACCTTGTCGTCCTCGGCGAGGTCGCTGCCGCGCTGGGGTTCTTCGGGCGGGTTGCGCACCTGGCGCTGGCGCCACTGCTCCAGTTCCGGCTGCGCGGACTCGAAAACCTTCAGGTAGTCCATTCCGCTTCCTCGTCGCCGGCGGGGTAGGGGCCCGCTGATCCTGTCGGACCGCGCACCACGACGGCACTCCGGCCCGCTCTCCGCGGGGGTGGTCAGTATCCGAACCCGGCGTCGAGGTCGCTTCTCTGGTCGACGTTCTCGGCGTCGTCGTAGCGGTTCAGTTCCTCGGCGGCCTCGGTGGCGCGGGCGTCGGTGTGCTGTTCCAGTGCTTCGTCGGCGTAGTCGGTCGCCAGCGCCTCGGCGTCGTCGGCGTAGTCCGCGGCGCGGTTGATGACCTGGTCGCGCAGCGCGTCGATGCGCATCTGGTTGTCCGCGTACGGGTCGGGTGTGGTCACGATGGGCCTCCACTGGTCGGTGAGGTTCTTCCAGGCACGGGCGCGGGCGTCCTCGCCGCGCGGCTGCGCCCCGAGCGGGACGCGGGGGTCGGCGGTGGTGATCCGGTAGGTCTCGCGGTAGGCCGCGGCCGTGCCGGCGAGCTCGTCCCAGCGGGTCGCGGCGACCGGGTCGGCGGGACGCGGGCCCAAGCCGGACGTCCAGTCCGGCGTGGTGTCGGCGACCTCGGCGCGCAACGTGGCGGCGCGGTCGGCGATCGCCTGCCCGAGCTCGTCGAGATGACGGGCGAGGTCGGGCCGGTCGGCCAGCGCGGCGGGATCGGCGGCGTCCAGCCACGGCAGCGGGCCGCGGTGGTATACCGGCTCGCCGGGTGGGTCGGCGCGCTGGATGCGCTGTTCGACCCGTCGGTACAGCACGGCGGCGGGGTCGCGGGCGCCCTCGATGCCGACCAGGCTGTCGGCATCGGGCACGGCCTGGGCGATGGTCCAGCCCTGCTCGTGCGCCTGGCGCAGCAGCCAGCGCAGCCCCGGTTCGGCCTCGCGCCCGAGCACCTGCGGGGCGCGAGCGGTGAGGACGCGGGTGATCTCGGCGTCGAGGTGCTGCTCGTCGGCGAACCGCGCGCCTCGCTCGTAGCGGCGCGCGAGGTCGGACAGCCGTTCCTCCAGCGGCTGGTGGGCGAGCAGTTCGTCATCGAACGTGGCCAGCAGCTCGTCCGGGTCGATGGTCTCGCGCAGCCGGTCGGTGCTGTCCTCGCGCGACCCGGCCCTGTCGGCCTGCTCGGCGCCGGCGGTCTCGTCGTCGCCGAGCGGGCTCCACTGGGCCATGAGGTCGCGCCAGGCGCGGGCGCGCAGGCTGTTGCCCTCGGGTTTCTCGCCGAGCGGGTAGCGCGGGTCCTCACCGGTGACGCCGTAGGTGTCGCGGTAGGCCGCGCCGAGTCCGGCCAGCCGGTCCCAGCGGTCCGCGGCCGCGGGATCGTCGAGCGGGCGTGCGCCGAGCGCGCCGGTCCAGGCCGGTTCGTCGGCGATAACGGTGGCGCGCAGCTCGGCGGTACGGGCGCCGATGGCCTGATTCATGCGGTGCAGGTAGTCCAGCAGTTCCGGCTGCTCGGCGAGCTGGTGGTGGTTCGGGTGCGCCAGCCACGGCAGCGCCGGCTGCCAGCCGCCGCCCTGGGCGCGCTGCCGCGAGAGGGCGTGGTCGAGGGCGTTGGCGGTGAACCGGTAGTCGGGCATGGGGTCGTTGGTGGGGCGGGCGGAGAGCAGGCGGGCGGCGTCGGTGACCGCGGCGTCGGCGTCCAGGCCCTCGCCGGTGGCCGCGGCCGCGACCTGCCACACCGGTTCCCAGGTGCTGTCCTCGACCGCCGCGGCGTTGTCGTGGCGTTCGATGATGCTGCGCCACCGGTTGGTCTCGGCGAGCGTGGGCGCGACGGTGCGCGGGGGCGGAGTGTCGCGCAGGGTGCGCTGCTGGATGCGCCATTGCAGGACCGCGGCCGGGTCGTCGACGTCGTCGACGTCGAGCGGGCCGCTGGCCAGCGCGGGCGCGACGAGCTGGTCGGCCTGCCAGCCGAGGGCCTGCGCGGTGCGCAGGGTCTGCCGTAGCGCCGGCGCGGCCTTGTTGTCCAGCAGCTCGGGGACGTGCTCGGCGAGCACGGCGTCGACCTGTTCCTCGGTGCCCAGCAGTGCGACGTAGTCGTGCCGGCCGACCAGGGTGCGCAGCGACTCGGCGGTGACCAGCGCGTCGCGCAGCTCCTCGTTGGCCGAGGTCTCCGCCGACGAGCGGGTCAGTGCCTTCTCCAGCACGCCGCGCGGGGTCTGCTCGAGCGGGGTCTCCTGGTGGGAGTCGATGGTGTGCTGGTGGGTCTCGACGTAGACGCGGTTGTCGTCCACGGCGCGGGTGATCAGGGTGTAGAGCTGTTCGCGGGAGATGCCCTGGGTGGCGATCGCGTGCGCGGATCCGCCGCTGGTCATGCCCTGGACGCGGTTGATGGTGGCCGCGTAGGCGAGTTCGACGTCCTCGCGGACGTAGTCGGCGGGCACCACGACGGTGCCGCGGCTGGCCTGGTGGCGCAGCTTCAGCGCGCCGTCCCGGCGGACCGCGGTGACCGTCCAGGTGTCGCCGTTCTTGATGAAGTCCTTGCCGCCGAACAACGTCTGGAGGCGGTCGTTGCGGCGGGTGACGACCCAGTCGCCCTTGCTGGCGGCGGTGCCGTCGTGCAGCTGTGCGGTGCGGCCGTCGGCGTCGACGTCGCCGCGGGCCAGGCGCAGTTCGCGGGCTTCGAGGTTGAGCGCGGTGACGTCGACGTTGGTCGGCACGATCAGCAGCGATTGGCGGCCGCGGTCGAGGTCGGCGCGCCAGGCGCGGTGTGCGGCGTCGCGGATGGTCTCGCGGCTGCCGCCGCTGATCCAGCCCTGATCGAAGTAGTAGTCGAGCCCGGCGGCGTTGCCGGCGTGCAGATCGAGGGAGGCGGCGCGCTGGTCGGGGTCGCGGAATCGCACGACTTCTTTGAGCCGGTTGGCGCCGTTGATGTGCTCGAACCACCGCACGGCGCCGCCGGCTTCGACGGCGGCGAGCTGCTTGTCGTCGCCGACCAGGCGCACGTCGGCGCCGCGGCGCAGCGCGTAGGAGACGACGTCGTGCAGCGTGTGGGTGCCGGCCATCGACACCTCGTCGATGATCAGCACGTCGCCGCGGCGGAACGGGAACGCCCGCTCGACGCTGCCCATCATCTGCGCGGTGGTGACCTGGTGCAGGGTGTGCGGGCGCGCGTCGATCGCCTCGCCGAGCACGTGCGCGGCCCGCGCGCTCGGGCCGAAGGCGTACACGCGGCCGCCTTCGGCGCGCACGGCGTCGGCGTAGACCTTCATCGCGGTGGTCTTGCCCGCGCCGGCCGGGGCGTAGAGCAGCTGCACCCGGCGGCCGCTGGTGGCGAAGGAGACGACGGCGGAACGCTGGCCGTGGTTGAGCTTGCGGGCGCCGGCGAGGGCGGCGTTGACGGTGGCAGGGGCGAGGCGGTGGCCGTCGGTGAGCTTGCCCCATGCGGCCAGCGCGGACTCCTCGCGCAGGGTGCGGCCGGTGGTGAAGCGCTGGCTGTTGTGCTCGACGAACACCGACTCGCCGGAGCGCCGTCGCAGCGCGTTCGGCTCGTCGACGATCGACGGTGCTTCCAGGGCGACGATGTCGGCGGAGCCGAGCACGGTGCCGACGACGTCGGCGATCAGGGCGTCGCGGCCGCCGTTGACGACGCGCAGGTGCGCGGTCTGCCGGTGCGCCTCGGCCTCGACGTTCCACCGGTTGAAATGGGAGTAGTGGTCCGAGACGGTGGCGAGCGTGGCTTCGGCGAGCTCGGCGACGTCGACCTCGGACAGCTCCTCGGGTTCGCCGGCGAATACCCGCTGGCCGAGCTCGTCGATGCTCTCGGGCGTGACCATCTGCTCGGCCTGGCCGCGCCAGCGGCGCAGGTGATCGGCGAACGAGCGCGGCGATTGCTTGGCGTCGCGGGTGCTGTACTGCGCCTGTTTGGAGATCTCCAGGATCTCCTTGGGGGTGGGCTCGCGGCCGTGCGCGTGGCGGAAGGCGACGATCCGGCGGGCGCGGTCCTGCTCGACCTGCGAGGCGCGCTGGGAGAAGCCGGTCAGCAGCTCGTTGGACACGCCGTCCAGTTCCCAGGTCGGCCGCTTGTGGTCGAATCCGCCGGCGGGGCGCTCGGTCCAGGAGGCGCCGTTCTCCCTGGCCAGGTCTCGGATGCGGCTGTTGTAGAACTCCGACAACGTGACGGAGGCGGCCAGGATGGTCCGGCCGTCCAGCGCGGTCCAGCGTCCGTCCGGGCCCTGGACCTTCGCCGAGATCGTCACGTGGGTGTGCAGGTGCGGGTCGCCGGCGCGGGAGTCCCAGTGTTCGAAGATGGCCGCGGTGATGCCCTTGACGTCGTGCTGGGTGTAGCCGCCGTCGCCGCGTCGGGTGTACGCGATGTTGTCCTCGGCGTAGGTCAGGGTGTCGCGCACGGCCTGGCGGTGGATGTTCATGGCGAGCTCGCGGCTGGCGTCGTCGCCGAGTGCCATGAGCACGCTGAGCGACTTGTACGGGGCGAGCACCAGCTCGAAGCCGCTGGTGGCCGACTTCATCGCGCGCTTCTGCTCGGCCAGCCACTTGGTCAGCTCGTCGGCGGAGGGCTGCTGGCCCTCGTGCGCGTCGGCGTACGCCTGGGCCTGGACGTCGCGGCGGATGCCGGCGCGGGTGGCGTCGTCGATGGGGGCGCCGATGGGGCGGTTGTGGTCGAGGTTGTGCTGCTTGTAGGCCGCGATGACCTTGCTGCGCAGCTGGTCGAGCCCGTCGTACTGGTAGAAGCGGTGGCCGAGTTTCGTGGCGGCCAGAGCCTCGGCCTCGGTGTGGCCGGCCGCGATCATCTCCGCCTGAATGCGGTCGGCGTCGGGATGGCGGCCTTCGCCGAACAGGTTGTTCATCTGCGCGGCGGTGACCTCGCCGGACATGCCGAGTTCGGCGGCGCCGCGGCCGAACCACTGGCCGGGCGGGTAGCCGTGGGCGATGTAGTAGTCGCTCAGGGACTCGCCGGCGTCGAGTTCGCGGTCTGCGCAGGCCACCGACCCGGTCAGGTACTCGTACCCGCCGGGCGAGAGCTTGCGCACGCCGATCACCGAACGCCCTCCCAAACGTCCATATCAGTTGACGTCCACACTAGTTGACAAATCGCAGCTTCGTCACCAGCTCTTAAACGATTCAGTACCGGCTCGCATGGCACATGCAAGAGGTGCTGTGTGGCAGTAGAGGCGAGCAGAGGGAGGCCGGCGGCCGGGTGAGGGTGCCGAGGGGGCAGGCGGGGCGGCCGGCAGTAGAGGCGAGCAGAGGGCCGGCGCGGGCCGGGCGCGGGTGCCGGGCGGGCAGGCGGGCTGTCCGGCCCTGGACGCGCGGCGCGGCCAGGATGCGGCGCGGCACGGGCGCGCGCACCAACGGGGCCGCGCCGAAAGAGCTGTCGGCCGCAAGGCCGTCCGATTCGTCGTGCACGCGCACGAAAAGGCCCCCCGGCGGAAACCGGGGGGCCTGGGCGGCGGGGCGGGCGGCTAGTCGGTCCAGCTCTGCCGACGGGCGGCGCGGCGGGCGCGGCGGTTCGCGCGGACCTTCGCGCGCTTGGCGCGGCCGCGACCGGGCTTGACGTCGCGGCGGTGGTCGAACATGTCCACTTCTTCGCCGTCGTGGCGGGCGCGGCGGCCGGTGCTGGGGTGGGTGCTCATCGCGGGGGCTCCTGCGGTTCGGGCGGGCGGCTGGCGGCGGGCGGGGTCCGGCCCGGCGGGCCGGACCCCTGCGCGGACTACGCGGCGGCGGTCTCGGCGCGGCACTCGGTGCACAGTCCGTCGTCGGCGGACAGCCAACGCACGTCGCGCGCCTTGCGCGTCTCCCCGCACGACCCGCAATCGGCAAGCTCGGTCACCTCGACGGGCGCGGCGAGACGGTCGAAAGCGTCGGCGTAGAACTGGTGGGCGGTCGCGTAGTCGGCGATCAACCCGCGAACAACGGGGTCGGTCGCCTCGCGCCACTCCCGGCGCATGGCGCGCATGACGGCGTCCGTAGACATGACCTGGGCGGCGATGAAATCGCATCGCGCGTAGACAGCAGACCGAAGGCTGTGCACGGCAGGCAGGGCGGGGACCCCGGCGACTCCGGTTTCCCGGCACTCGACACACAGTCCGTCGTCGTTGCGCTCCTCCGCGATGCGTTCGGCGTTCACCTCGCCCGGCCCTCGGCTGATCCAGCACCCCACACACCGCGTGCCGCCGGTGCCGAACAAGGCGGCGCGGTCGTAATCGAAACCGGAGGCGTAGACCTGCGCCGCGCGGGCGGCGTCGTCGCGGTCGCGCAACTGCTCGCCGTCTGCGACCCCGGCGCGCTCGGCCTGGTACTTGGCGAACTCGGCGGCGTCGGCCTGCTCCTGCCGGGAGCGGCGACGGCGGCGCAGCTCGGCCCGCTGCTCGGTCTTGACGGTGCTCGGAGCCTGGTACTTGTTGCGGCCGTTCCAGCGGGGCGCGCGGCCGGTGTCGGCCTGCGGGCGGCGGCGCTGCTCGCCGTTCTTGGGCGCGCACGCGGCGATGATCGCGCGGTCGCCTTCACTGGGGGCGCTGGCCCACCACTGACGGAGGATGTCAACGGCGGTACGCGGCCGGTTCTCCAACAGGTCGGCGATCCGGGCGATGAGCCACAGTTCGCGGGTCTCGGCGACGTTGAGCAGCTTCTTTCCCAGCTTGCGGGCGGCGGGAATGTTCCCGGCCTCCACCAGCGCGGTCAGCTCGGAAATGGTCTCCGGAACGGAAGCGATAACAGACATGAAATGAACCCCACTACTGAGTTTTTCCGCTTCACCAGGTCTGGCGTTCCCGGTGTTTCTTACAGGTTTGAGTCTAGTAGCGAAAGGGCTGTTTTGCAAGGTCAGAGCGGGTTTTTGGCCGACAATTTTCTGTGACTTTTCCCGCCATCTTGACCCCCTGAACAGCGGTTTTACCCCGCGCAAAACCGGAAGCGCACAACAAAAGCCTATTAGCGCTTAACTGATTGCTGCCCTTTCCTCCCCCTCCCCCCTGCCCCTGCCATCTCTTGTGTCGTGGCAGTCGGGTCAAGGTGGGCCCCGAAAAAGATTTTGTCGGAGCTTGCGGAGACAAAATGTTTTTTGGGTGCCTTGAGGCGGCTGACGCGACATAAGACGATCGAGGTCAGGGGGGCCCTGGTGACCACCCAGTGCCGTCAAGGTGAGTCGCCGGATGCCGGCCGGGACGTGATCGGGTCGCGTCCGGCCCGGCGGGCCGCCGAACCGGCCGACAGGCCGCGGCGTACCGGTCACGACTGGGAACCGTCAGGGCGGCCCTGCCGGGGTGGTTGCGCGTCGCGACGGCGCCGCCGGCGGGCGATCCGGCGGCCGCGTCGCGGCCTGCGGCTGGGAACCGTCAGGACGGGAGCAGCCGCTGCCGAACAGAACCTGACGGTTCCCAGCTGCCCAGGTCGGCGGCGGTGTCGTTCGTCTCGGTCAGCACTGAAGTCATGGTGACAACGGACTGCGGGTGAGGCCGCACGCCCCGGTCGTCCACCGTCGTGCGCTGTCTGGGCGCCGCCCGTCGACGGGCTCGCGCTGCCGGTCCTCCGGCCGACCGGCCGGTGCGGGCGCGACCGGTTGGCGGTTCGCACGCGAGGTGGTGCCGGCGGCGCCGCCCAGCGGCTACACTGGGTGGCGCGCCGGTCAGGTCCGCTGAGGCCCTCCGCGCCGGCGCACCGTCGATCGCAGTTTCTGGCGAGATCCGCTTCCGGGCGGTGAGCCCTTCGGGGCTTATGCGATCGGCACCTCAAAGGCGTGTCCCAGCCCTCGGGCGGGACACGCCTTTTGCGTTGCGGGGCTGGTTCGCCGCACCGCGCCGGGTGGCAACTGGTCTGGCCGCGTGTGCCCTGTCGCTGCGTGTCGGTTCCCTCTCGACGTCCACATGAGTTGACGTTCGCGGTATGGTGTCCGACGTCGGAGGAACCGGAACGCAGGTCACAGGGGGTAGGAACATGGCCGAGCCGACGAAGCAGACCCGCCGCCGCGGTCGCCGGTCGACCAGGGTCAGCCAGCAACTGGAGGCGGCGCGCAAGCGCAACGCCGAGCAGCTGGCCAAGCAGCGCCAGCAGGAGGAGGCCGTCGAGGCCGCGCTGGCGAAGTTCTTCGACGCCGGCGACCAGATCGCCGCGGCGGACGCGGACTGCCAGCGGAAGGTCGAGCCGCACGAGCAAGCCATCGCGCAGCTGCGCACGCAACGGGATGAGCTGGTCGCCGCGCAGGAAGCGGAGCAGGGGCTGGCCGCGCTGGCGATGCACGAGGCCGACCGGACGGTCGAGCAGGTCGGCGAGCTGCTGGGTCTGGGGGAGAAGGCCACGCGGCGGCTGATCGCGACGGGCCGGGAGGCCAGGGCGAAGCTGGAGGCGAGCCAGGGCGAGCAGGGCGGCGGCACGCCGCCGTCCGATCCGGCGAACGATCACCGCGGCCGGGGCGCGGACGGCAGTGCTCGCGGTGAGGACGTCGTGCCGTCGCCGGACGGGGCGGAGGCCGCGCCGGCCGGCGTGCAGGGTTGGCCTGCCGGAGCTGGTGGTGAGGAGGCCGCGCCCGCGGCGCGGCCGGTGCCCGGCGCGGTCAGCGCATAGAAGACGGGAAGGGGGCGGACCGATCCGGTCCGCCCCCTTCCCGTGCTTTCGCGCCTGGTTCAGCGGGTGCGGTGTACCTGCCGCGGCCGGGCGGCGTAGGTGCGGGCGCCGGGTGCGGGGTGCGTGGCACGGAACCAGCGCACCCACACCACCGTGGTGGTGACCGCGCCGACGAGCATCAGCAGCATGCCGACGGCGAGCAGGTTGCCCAGCTGTCCGATGGCGATGGCCAGCGGCACAACGACGGCGCCGGCCAGGGTGCCCCACAGCAGGCGGCGGCGGGCGATTGCGGGCAGCAGCCAGAACCGGGTCAGCCTGGCCACGGCGATGCCGACCAGGGCGCCGAACACGATCAGGACCGGCAGGGCGGTCAGCCACGGGCTGGCGGGGGCGAAGGCCCGGCCGGTCAGCACGGCGATCAGTCCGGCGACGGCGGCTCCGACGCCGGCGCCGATGCCCGCGGCGCCGATGAATCGCCAGAAGACGACGAACGTGGTGACCCTCATGTCGTCCGAGGGTAGGGCACCTGCGCGTCCTGGTCTGCGGAAATTCCCGGTCCGGGCGTGCCGCGGCGGGGGCGGCACGGTGGGCCCGCCGGGTCTGGCGGTGGGGCGGGACAGGCCCGGCCGGTGTCCAGCCGGGCGGCGCTGGGGTGCGGTCACCGCGGCTTCCGCCTGGAGGCCGGGAGCAGCTTGGTGAGCACGTACAGCTGCCCGTGCCGGTAGGCGGCGCGGGCGGTCAGCCCACTGACGAGTGCCGCCGCGATCACGGTGACCGCCCCGTTCGGCCAGCACGGGGGTGCCAGCGCGCCGAGGACGAGGCTGGCCAGGGCGGTCGCGATGGCGGCGATCCAGGCGCGCCGTTCGGAGCGGCGCCAGCGGCGGGCCCGCTCCGCGGTGGTGGTGTCGGGTGTGTTCACCGGGCCTCCTGGAGGGCGGCGCGGGCACGGGCGGCGGCGTCGCGCAATTGCTGGGCCGCGGCGCGGGGGGAACGCAGGGCGAAGCGGAACCAGGCGACGTCCTCGCGCCAGGCTTCGACGCAGGCGTCGCAGGGAACGCGCTGGGGCGGGCGGCCGGCGCTGAAATCCAGGTAGTCGCGGGAGCCTTCGCACGCATCGCAGTGGGCGCGCCAGTACTTGCAGTGCGGAGGTTGGGCGTACCAACCCTGGCTGGCGCACGAGGGGCAGGCGCACTTGCCGGGGCCGCTGGCGGCCGGGGGCGGGGTACTCGGGAGGCGGAACCGGTCCGGGCCGCGGCCGAAGAACGTCTCGTACCGCAGGCCGCCGTAGTTGACCCGGAGGTCGAAGGCGTCGGTGCCGGCCGGGTAGATGCCGATGCGCATGGATGTGGGCTCCTTGCCTGGGGTGGGTGGTCGGGGACGCCGCGCTCGACGGAGGCCACGCGGTGGGGGAGCCGTCCGGGGTGGACGGCTCCCCTAGGGCTGGGCGGGTTCAGCGGGTCCGGGTCGAGACGCCGAAGCCGCCGCGGGTGATCGCGGGGTTGCGGGTCGGCGCCGCCGCGGTGGTGCGGGCTGCGGAGGTCGGCGGGGCGGTCGTCGCGGCGGGTTTGGTGCTGGCCGTGGTCGGCGTGGTGGTTCGGGCCGGGACGGTGGCCTGGTTGTGGGCGGCGGCCGCGGAGGCGCGTACGGAGGTGATCGAGCCGCCGGACGGGGATGCACCGCGGTCGATGACGACCACGGTGGTGGAGGTGGCCACCGGCACGGTGTGGATGATCGGCACGCCGATGACCGGCTGGTTGTAGGCGGCGATGACGCCGGTGTAGCTGGGCGGGTAGTAGTCCCACAGGTAGCCGGCGCGCGAGAGCGCGGCACCGGTGTAGGGGTCGGCGCCGCCGCAGAAGGTGTCGGCCACCCGCCAGTGGGTGACCGGGTCGACGCACACGCCCACGTAGGCCACGGTCGGCGCGGCTGGCGGTGCGGCGACCGGGTGGCCGCAGGCGGCCAGCAGGGCGGCGGCCGTAATGGTGCCGCCGGCCAGGACGGCGGCGACGACGTGGGTCCGGCGGCGGGCCGGTGTCGTGGTCGTGCTCAACGGGACCTCCTCTGCGTTGCCTGCGGGCGTGGTCGTCCGCAGTGCGGGTGAGCGGGAAGGGGCACGCGGCGGCCCTCGGCCGGGCGCGGGCCGCTGGGTGAGGGCGGCGCGCCCGGCCGAGGGGTGAGCGGGCAGCAGCGCCGTGGGGGGGTGTGGGCGCGCGCCTCGGCTCGGCCGGATGGCGTGAGGCCGCCCGGTGATGGGCGGCTGGTGGGCCCGCAGGACCGGCTGGGGCGCATACGGTCCATGGCCGACGACTCGCCTCGCGTCCAACGCTTCGGCTAGCCGGTCCTGCGGGTGTTCGGGGCGCGCCCGGCGGGCGCGGTGGGACAGCGAGGGCCCGCCGGCGTCGGTGCGCTCGGGGCGGGCCCTCGCTGGGTTTGAGGGGCTGGTCAGGTGCTGTCGAGGCCGCACTGCGGGCACAGCAGGGCGATGCCGTCGGGGGCATCGGGGTCGGTGGCGTCGGTGATCTGGCTGCCGTCGGCGGCGAACCAGATGCCGCGGCCGGAGTCGTCTGAGCATTCCTCGGGGCGGGCGGCCGGCCAGGTGAGGCCGGGAACCTCGATGACGGTCCGGCCGGGGTAGACCCATTCGCGGTCGAACGGGTCGTCGGCGCCGCCGTGCCAGCGGACGAGTTCTTCGCGCTGGCGCAGGGCGGTGCCTGCCAGGTCGGGTGCCTCGAACGGCGGGTAGCCGCGGGCGCGGGCGAATTCGGCGGCCCGTTCGGCGAAGCTGGTCGCCGGCGTGGCGGTACCTGCGGTGGTCGTGGTGGACAACGGGTTCCTCCCGGGCGGGGTTGCCGGACAGAAGTCGGGCCCGGACGCGCGATGGCGTCCGGGCCCGATGTGCGATGGCTGGGGACGGGGGTTGCGGCTGAAGGCAGCCCTTGCCCGGCGTTCAGACGCAGGGCAAGCCGCAGGGCTCGCCGGCGACCTTCTCGTACCAGCAGAGTCGGCAGATCACGTAGATCTCGTCCTCGAGGGGAAGCGGCGGCGCGGGCGGTGGTGGCGTTTCGGACGTCCAGACCAGGACTGACGACATGTGTGCGGTTCCTCCGGCACGGGATGAGCGGCAGGGCGGATCAGGCTCCGGGCGTAGGCGCACCGAGTTCGGGGGCGGGCGCACGCCGGGGCGGTTGGTCAGAACAGGGCCTGGTCGCGGAAGCCGGGGCACCACCGGACGGGCGCACTGCCGGCGGCCAGCCCGCCCGCTCCATTCGAGCGCGCACGCTCTCGGGCAGGAAACGGCGGTACTGCGGGGCGACGGTGACGTCGCCTTGGCGCGCCCGTTCTCGCGTAGTGCGCAGCAGGTTCTGGCGGTGCAGGTCAACTGTCGCCCCGCACCGCTCGTAGTACGCCCGCGCGTCGCGCTTGATGCGGGCAGTCGCGCGACGCTCCATAAGGCTCGCGACGTTCTTGTGCTGCTTGGTCATGACGACTCCGGACGAAGGCACGAGGTTGGACAGCCGGTGGGCGCCCGGCGTGCGCCCACCAGTTCGGGGCGGGCGCACGCCGGGGCGGTCGGTCAGAACGGCGGCTGCTCGCCGAAGCCGTTCTCGCCGGCGGCCGGGGCCGAGCTCCACGGGTCGTCGGCCGGCGTGCCGTTGCCGCCGCCGTTGCCCTGGCTGCGGGAGACCTTGCTGACCTTCGCCGTGGCGTAGCGCAGCGACGGGCCGATCTCGTCGACCTCCAGCTCCACGACGGTGCGCTTCTCGCCCTCCTTGGTCTCGAAGGAGCGCTGCTTGAGGCGCCCGGTCACGACGACGCGGGCGCCGCGGGTCAGCGACTCGGCGACGTTCTCGGCGTACTGGCGCCAGATGTTGCACCGCATGAACAGCGCGTCGCCGTCCTTCCACTCGCCGGACTGCCGGTCGAAGAAGCGCGGGGTCGAGGCGACGGTGAAGCCGGCGACGGCCGCGCCGGAGGTGGTGAAGCGCAGTTCCGGGTCGGCGGTCAGGTTGCCGACGATGGTGATGACGGTCTCTCCAGCCATGGCGAGCACTCCCTTGCAGATCGGTGATCAGGTCACCGACAGCCCGGTCTCGGCTTTCTGCCTCACCCGTTGGCGGGTTCGGCCCGAGGGGGCTGTCGATCTGCGGAGCGGAGATCAGGCCGTGGCAGGGCCCCGAAGGGGGCGGCGGGGGTTCCGGCCCGTGCTTTTTGGGCCGGGTTCATCGGCGCGGACCCTGCCGCGGCCTGATTCGCTTAGAGCAGATCGACAGCCCCCGGTCCGAATCCGCTGGCCCCTCCGCCTCCTCCGTTCCTCTGTTTTTGCTTGTGGGCCGGGCTTGCTGAACGGATTTGCTGGGCGGGGATGTGCTCGTGCCGGGGCGGGCGCGCGGAGGTCAGGCCGCGCGGTCGGCCAGCCGCCGCGGGTAGAGCGCGCCGGCTTCCAGGCCGTCGCTGATCGCGTCGTCGGCTTCGCCGGTGGGGATGCGGCGTTGCTGCGCGGCGATGTGCAGGGCGGCGCGGGCCTCGTCGTCGGTGAACTCGCCGCCGCCGACCAGGCGGCCCAGGGTGTAGGCGGCGCGCACGAGGGTGTCGTGGGCGGTGTGCGGGGCGGCGTGGGCGACGGTGTCGGCGACCTTGTCGAGGTAACGCTGGCGGCGGGTGTCGGACAGTGGGCGGACGTCGCCGAACTCGACCGGCTCGGGCAGCGGTCGCGGCGGCGGGGTGAACAGCGGCACCAGCCAGCCGGGCAGCGGCGCGATCGGTGCGTGGCGCGCGACGGTGTAGACGCCGTCGCGGCGGACCGAGCCGGGCGCGACGATGAACCCGCCGCGGCCGCGGCTGTCGATGCGCCACCCGGCCCGGCCGGCGGTGTTGCGCAGCGTGCTGTCCTGGCCGACCCGGAAGTACAGGTGCAGGGACGGACTGGGGCTGCGGCCGGTGAAGGTGTCGCCGGGGTAGGGCTGGCCGGCCTGCTCGGCCAGGCGGGCGAGGACGTCGCGGCCGTGGCGGGCACCGGCCCATTCCGGCGGCGGGTCCTCGCCGTGGTCGGGGTCGAGGTCGAGCACGTAGAGGTTGGAGGGGCCGCAGGCGATGCCGACGTTGCAGGTCGGCGAGGCGCCCCACCAGTAGCGAATCAGGTCTGGGTCGGTGGTGGCGCGCTGTTCCCAGCCCAGATGCCCGTCGGCGCACACGCCGGTGCCTTGGCAGCGGCGCTTGCCGTGCAGGCAGGGCGTCTTCGAGCGCGGCCAGAGCGGGAACACGTACAGGCCCTGGCGGGCGGCGGCCAGGGCGACGCCCATCAGGCGCGGCGCCGGGCGGCGCCGCCAGGTGCGTCCCCTCGTGGTGCGCCGGCGAACCGCGCCGGCGGGTCGTGGTGCGGTCATGGTCATCTCCCCTTGGATCCAGAGTACCCCGGCGTTTTCCCTGTTCAGGGCTCTCAGGTGAGGTGGCGTCGGTGCGCGGGCGGACGCTCGGGGATGCGGCCGCGCGGACCGGCGACGGGTAGTGGTCGCCGGTCCGCGCGACGCGGTCAGCTCTCCTTGCGGGCCTGGGTGTCCGGCGCGTCGAGCGCGGCGTCGACGTCCTGCTGGGCGTTGAGCACGTCGAGCAGCGCGGCGATCGCCTGCTCGATGTCGGCGGACTCCGTCTTCGCCACGACGGTGTCGCCGGCGCTGACCGCCGCGGCGGCGCCGAACGGCACCTTGAGGGTGACGATCTTGTAGTCGCGGCCGGCGACGCTCACCATCGTGGCGCGTGCGCGCAGCAGGAACGGAACCCAGATTTTCTTGTGCGGCTTGCTCACGACGACGTCGTCGCGGGTGAGCGCCTGGGACATGCGGTTCTCCTCATCACTCGGTTTCCGGAGGCCGGCGGCGGGGTGGTCGGCCCGCCGCCGGGGATCGGGGGTCACTACGGAGGGGTCTCGGGTGGAGCGGGATCACCGCGCGGTGGCGGGAGCGGCGATCCGGCGGAGGTGCAGTCGCACCAGCACGCCCAGGAAGGGCAGCGAGGGCGGGTGGGTTCCGACACCGTCCAGTCGCGGGTCGTCGTCGACCGGGATCTCGCCGTCGACGGTGAGCTGCCAGTGGTCGCCGCGCGGGCCGTAGGGGGCGGACTCGGTGCGCGAGACAACGGTGATTACCTGGCCGTCGTCGGTGCGCAGGCGGGCGGTGACCTCGCAGCCGACCGGCAGGTGCTCGGGCACCGTGTCGTCCTCGTGCGGGCCGCGGGCGAGCAGTTCGCGGTAGTGCAGCGACAGCGGGGTTCCGCCCAGGGCGATGTACAGCTCGACCAGGTGTCCGCGGGCCCAGTTGTGGACGCCCAGGCTGCCGAGGTGGCCGCGGCGCGGGACGTTGGTCTCGACCTCGTCGCGCAGGACGTAGCTGCGGCAGGCGTCGTGCGGGGTGAGCCGGTGCGTCCCGGCGGGCCGGATGTCGGTGGCGGACGGCACGGGAACCTCCTGGTGGGTCGGGTGCGGCAGGGGTCGGGAGGCCGGCGGCTGCGCCGCCGCCTCCCGCGGGTCAGTTCTGGTCGGCGGGCTGGGAGTTGAGGACGTCGAGCAGGGCGGAGACGACCAGTTCGGTGTTGGCGGTGTCCTGCTCGACCAGGGCCTCGGTGGCGGGGTAGACGGTGGTGCGGTCGCCGATCAGCCAGCTCTTGACGGTCTGCACCTGGTAGCGCTTCCCGGCGACGGTCAGCTGGGTGAGCTCGGCGCGCACGATGCCGGGGATGTGAAAGCTCGTGCGGGGTTCGCTCAGGAAGACGTCGTCGCGGGTGAGCACCTGGGACATGCGGTTCTCCTTGATTACTCGGTTTCCAGGGGGCCGGCGGCGGGATGGTCGGTCCCGCCGCCGGGGGATCGGGTCAGTACAGGGGCGTGGTGCCGGGCGCGGTGATCTGCTTGACCGGCGGTGCCTCGGGCAGTTCGCGCCAGCCGGAGGCGTCGCAGGAGTAGAAGCGGCCGTCGATGCCGAGGACGTCTCCGATCGACAGGGAGCGGTTGCGGCGGGCGCGGTAGTCCAGCGCCCGGGGGTCCGGGGTGCCGAACTGCGGGTCGTCGCCGATGTTGAACAGCTCGAACGCCTCGTCAGCCAGGGTGTGGTCGTGGGTGTCGCCCTGCGGGCGGGTGGTGTAGGTGAAGACCTCGGTGACCGTCTGGCCGGACTCGTAGCCGCGCAGGAACTTGTCGTGGGCGTGGTTGTTGTGGAACACCCGCACCCACACCGCGGCGGGCGCGCCGGCGGTGGCCTGGATGGTGGACATGGCCCCTCCTGGAATGCAGAAGGCCCGGCCGGGGCCGGGCCCGGGACGGGCCGCGCACCCGGGGCCGGGCCGTGGTGGAAGCTGGCGGAAACGTGGCCAAAAACTGGCCAAAATTTGGCAAAACCGCAGTTCAGGCCACCTGTATGGCGGCGCGGGGGCGCCGGAATTGTCGGTGGGCTCCCTTACGCTGGGGTGCATGACGGCGGCCGCGCGGGATGAGGCCGCGGCTGCGCCGCGGCCGCGGCGGCCGCAGCCCGTGCTGTGGGTCGATCCGCAGGTGCACGCCGAGGAGATCGCGCGGTTCCGGCGCAAGGTGGTGGTGCCGCCGCCGAACGAGGACGGCTCGCCGAGCCCGATGTGCTCGTTGTGGAGCCGTGCGGTGGGCAACGACGGCTACGGCCGGTTCTCGATCACCCGCGGCGGGCAGGAGATCACGGTGAAGCCGCACCGGTACGCGGTTGCGCTGCGGCTGGGGATCACGGTCGCCTACGGGCAGGTCATCGAGCACGTGGTGTGTGACAACCCGTTGTGTTGCCTGGCCGACCCCGACTTGACCGTGGGCCACATCTGGCCCAGCACCCAGGCGGAGAACCTGCGTCGCATGGCCGCCAAGGGCCGCGGTGGCGGCCGCTGGTGGCACCGGAAGTGGAGTGGCTTGAACCGGACCGAGCGCGCGGAGCGGTCCCGCCAGCTGCGCGACGTCGTCGCCGAGCACGGCTGGGACGAGGAACGCATCCGCGCGGTGTTGCTGCGCATCGATCCGGCGCAGACCGTGCTGTTCTAGCCGGTGATCACCCCGTCGGGCACGACGACGTCGCTGGCCAGGATCTGCGCCCACGCGCGGTGATCGGGGCAGGTCAGCGTCTGGCCGACCTCGTAGTCCCCTTCCATGTCGAACAGGCAGCCGCAGTCGAGTTCGATGGCGGTGACGGTGCGCGCCTTCAGCTCGAGGGAATCCATCCCCGTACTCCGTTCGCTTGGTTGTTCACCTCGCGCGGGAGCTGGTCGCGCTCCAGCGCGGTCCCCGCCGTCTCGGTGGGGCGCACTCGGATCGCGCCGGGCGCGGTTCGGGGTCAAGCCGCGGTGCTGTTCCGCGGCTTGACCCCGGGGCGTGGCCGGGGCAGAGTGCGGCGCCCCACCGAGACGGCGGGGACGGTGCCGCACTCCCTCCGTCACCCCTGCCTCACCGGCATCCCGGCCACGGTCGGCACGGTGGTGGCGCGGTGGACGGTGGTCCAGATCCCGGCTCGCCGGGCGAGGCCCGCGGTGTGGGTCGCGCCGGAGGAGCCGTCCAGGATGAACGCGAGGCAGCGCTCGGCGCCGAGGTCGACGGCGGCCTGCACCATCTCCTCGTTGCGGCGGAATCCGGCGTCGCGGCGGAAGGTGCCGTCCTGCACCCACTGCGCGGGGTAGCGGTCGACGCGGCCGCCCCAGTGGGTCCAGCAGTCCTCGCACAGCAGGTCGGCGCCGCGCGGGCAGGCCCCGGACATCAGGATCGTGTCCGGGTGCCAGACCTGGGCGAGCGCGTCGCGGATGACGGTGGTGTCGGTCCACAGCTGGGAGCCGGTGATCAGCACCCGCCGGTAGATCTTCTCCATCACGAGCCACCTCCGATGTCGCTGTCCCGCGGTGCGCGGGGCGGAGGTGGGTGCACGTGGCCGGGTCGGCGGGGTCCAGCGGGGTGTGCTGGAGGCCGTCGACCCGGCCACGTACCGTGTGCCGGCCCGCCTGCCGGGAGAGCGGCGGCGAAGGCGGCGTTCAGTCGATCCAGTCCTCGTCGTCGCCGAAGATCACCACACCGAAGTACACGGCGGCGATGGAGATGATGTAGGCGGACCACCAGCCGATGTGGCGGCCGAACAGGGCGACTACGCCGATGATCAGCAGGGCGAGCACGGCGGCGAACGCCAGCTTGATGACGGTTTTGATCAGGAACTCGACGAACTCGATCATGACAGGGCCTCACTCGGTGTCGGGGGCGCAGCGGCGGGTGGTCGGTCCGCCGGCGGGCGCGGGGCAGGTAAAAGGGCGAAGGCCCGGACGCCTCCTGGTGCGGGGAGGTGTCCGGGCCTTCGGGTCGGGTCTGGAGCCTGGGCGGGTTAGTGCTGGTGGCGGGGCGGGTCGTCGCAGTCGGCCAGGTGGTGGGTCAGCCACCGTGCGGCGGCGTCGGGTCTGCCGTGGGACTCCAGCAACCCGACCAGCACGTTGACTTCGCGGCAGGCCAGGGCGAAGGCGATGTCGGCGGCGAGGACGGGGTCGGAGAACACGTCGACGAACACGTCGAGCGGGTCGTAGACCAGCTGCTCGGGTGCAGGCATGGCGCACCTCCTCTCGAGGGGTCGGGCAGCGGCGGGCGCGCTGCCGGGGGGCGGGTTAGTGCACGCGGAAGCCGCCGTAGCGGGCGGCGGTGCGCAGGAACGGGATGACGTCGTCGGCGAAGGCGGCGGGGTGGTCCGCGCCGGCGGCGAGGGCGATCTCGTAGGCGGCCAGGGCCTCGGCGCACTCGTCGCCGGTGACGTGCCAGCCGTCGCCGCTGGCCAGCTTGTGCCAGGGGATGCCGGGCAGCCGGGCGGCGCCGTGTGTGCCGTGGTCGGCCTGGACCTGGGTCAGGGCCTGCATGTAGGCGCGGGCGCGGTCGGTGACCGGCTGCTCGCCGTCGAAGTCGTGCCGGTCGAGGTGGTCGCTGGCGGGGAAGTCCGGGACCGGGCTCGGGTGGGCCATGTCCAGCTCGGCCATCGCCTGGCACAGGCTGGTGGTGCCGTGGGCGAACCCGCGCTCGATGCGGGTCGTGGTCTCGAAGTCGGGGGCGCTGGGGACGTGCATCTCGTAGCCCACCTGGGCTCCTTCCGCTCGGTGTTGCGTGGCGGCCCGGGGTGGTCGGTCCCGGACCTGGGTGTGCCGCGGCGGCCACGCCGCGCTCCCGTCCGGCAGGGCGGGGCGTGGCCGGCCGCGGCACCGGCAGTGCTCAGCTGCGGTGGCTCAGCCGGTGATGAACTCGTTGTCCTCGTAGGCGGCGAAGCAGCCGCGGATCCGCGCGGCGGCGTTCGGGCTGGCCTTGTCGGCCAGGCCGCGGCCGGTCTCGCGCCAGTCGGCAAGCCGGTGCCCGGCGCCGGGGTCGACGACGGTGACCTCGGCGGGGTGCGGGACGCCGTCGAGGAAGGCGGCGACCTCGGTCCCGGCGTCGGGGTCGCGGTCGACCACGACTTCCAGCCGGAGCCGGTGCTGTTCGGTGATCGCCGCGTGCTCCAGTTCGGCCACGGCGGCGGAGATCTCGTCGATGACCGTGGCGGCCCCGGCCGCGCGGTCGCGGCGGCGGGCCGAGTGGCGGGTGCGTATCCGGTCGAGGTGGTCGCGCAGCCGTCCCAGCACCTCGATGTGGCTCAGGACGTCGCTGCATCGGGCGGCGGCCTCGGCGGCACCACTGGTGAGCCGGCCGAGGTCGCCGGGCGCGGGCAGCGTGACCCGGTAGACGTTGTCCGTGAGCTGTTCCCAGAACCGGCGTGGGTCGTTGTCGCCGACCAGGGCGTCCAGCTCCGACTCGATGTCCTCGACCAGCTGGTCGAGGGTGGCTCCGTCGGTGGTGCGGTAGTCGTCGGGGCAGGTGGACACGCCGCCGTCGTCGGTCCACCGGTGGCCCTCGGTGTCCTTGACCGCGGTGAGGGCGAGCTCGCCGTCGACCTCGCCCATGGTGACGATCAGTTCGGTGGCGCCGGGGAACGGGCCGGACACCCAGTAGGCGACCCGCAGGAGGCGGGCGCGGCGCATCGCCGCGCCCGCGGCGTCGTGGAATTCGAAGGCGCGGCGCAGAAACACCGCCTGCGGGGTGGCCGGGTCCGGGACGCGGCGGATCGGCACGGTCATGCCGCGGCCGCGGTCGTGGTCTTCGCCGCCGGCCTGGTGGCCGGCTTGGTGGCCGCGGTGGTCTTGCCGGTCGCGGCGGTGGGCTTGGCCGGAGTCTTCGTGGCCGCGGCCGGCCGGACGGCGGTCTCGGGCTCGTCCTCGGCGGTCTCCTCCACATCGTCGACCGGGGTCTGGATGCCGTAGCGGATGCGGTCGCACACGGCCTCGACCAGGCGGGAGGCGTTCGCGCAGAGAACGACCATGGCCAGGATGGTCAGGGCACCAAGAATCTCATTCCACATTGGACACATCTCCTCGCGTCGTGGGTGCTGCTCCGCCGGTGGTGGAGCGCGGCCCGTACGCGCGGCCGGGCGCGTGGGGGCAAGCCCGCTTTTGGCTTGCCCTCACGTGGCTGGTCGTGCAGGGTCGTAGCGGTCCACCAGCGGCGGAGCTGCGCGCGGGGAACTCCCCGCCAGGCCCCTCGGCTCAGAACTCGCCGTACAGCTCGGGCACGTAGTGGCCGAGCCCGCGGCGGTCGAGCTCGTCGAAGTCCAGTTCCAGCGAGTCGGCCAGGTGCCGCAGATCGGCGAGCAGGTCGCCGATCACGGTGGCCGGGTCCTCGTCGTTGCGGTCGTTGATCGCGCCGACGCGGTAGGCGAAGGCCAGCACGGCCAGCGCGGCGAACCCGGCGCGGCGGCCGTTGTCGTGGCGCCCGTCTTCGACGATGTCGCCGTAACGCATCTCGCCGTCGCCCTCGTACCACGGCAGCAGGTTCTTCAGCTGGCTCGTCAGCGTGACCGGGACGTCCGGGGTGGGCGCCGGTCGGGCGATTCGCTGCGGCGCGGGGGCGGCCGGATCCGCGGAGCTCGCGAGGACCAGCTCGGTGCCCGGACCGGTGTCGCCGTCGCGCTCGCCCTGTTCGGCGGCGTAGATGCGGTCGGCGCAGTTACCGCAGCGTCCGTCCCAACCTTCGCCGTCGTCGAGGCGGCCGTCGCAGCCTTCGGTGGCGCAGACCTCGTCCTCGCCCTCGTCGCCGTCCTCAGCGTCCGGGCCGACGGTCGCAGCGGCCGGTGCGGGCACGGCGGTGTCGGCGAGCCGGACGCGAATCACGGTGCCGGGACCGGCGGGCCGCATCATCTTCGGGTCCGTCTTCGCCGGGTCGATCTCGACGGTGAGCACGTCGTCGTCGGCGACGCTGGCGGTGATGGCCACGCCCGCGACGGCCAGCATCGGGCGCGTGGTCTGGCTGGAGAACCACATCGGCGCCCACGGACGCGGGTCGTCCTCGGTGAGGTAGGCGTCCAGGTGCCGTGGTTTCCGGGCCTGGACGTCGGCGACGTCGGCGGCGGTGGGCAGCTTGCACCAGAAGACGGTGTTGCCGTCCTCGGTCCACGGCTCCCACCACATCCCGGCACGCTCGGTGCCGATCGCCATGGTGAGCAGCTGTTCGATGTGCTCGACGACCTTGGGCCACGGGGCGTCGTCGCCCGTGCGGTACTCGGCCAGCGCGGCGCCGGGTTGCTGCTCCGGAGCCTGCGGGTCGGGCGATTCCGGGCCGGCGGCCGGCGACAGGGTCACCCGATACGGCGGCTGGCAGTGCTGGACCGGCGCGGCGCTGGGCTGCTGGTCCCGGGCCCACAGCGCGGGGTTATCCCGGCTGGTGATCCGCCGCAGGCCCACCCGGTAGGGCGGCTGGTCGTAGTGGTGCTGGTCGTTGACCTCGAGCACGAGGTAGGTGGCCGTGGGCAGGGCGTCGCGCACGATGCGCGCCACGTCGTGCAGCAGCGCGTCGTACAGGTGCTCCTGGGCGACGTCGACAGTCTGGCGGGCGAGGTACTGGCGCCGTTGCAGCGCGCCCTCGGGTTGGAGGGTGATCACGGGCAGGGTCCTTCCGCTCGGTTTCGCGAGGTGGGCGGCGGGCGCGGGTGGTCAGTCCGCGCGCGCCGCGGTCGCCGCAACGGGGTGCGGCGGGAACTGGGGATTGCGGCAGCAGCCGGTGCCGCCCGGCGGCGGCTGGCCGACGAGGGGCCGACTACGCGGTGGCCCTGGCCTCGGCGACGATCTCGGCCATGCTGAGACCGGGCTTGAAGGTGTGGCCGATGCGGGCTTCCAGCCGCACGTAGTTCTGCGCCAGCCGGGGGTTGAGCCTGGCGGCGAGGACGAGTTCCTTGCGGCCGGCCAGCACGCAGAACACGCACGACAGGCGCGGCATCCCGGCCGCGTAGGCCGGGTGGTACGGCACCCCGGATCGGCCGATGGTTTGCCAGACGTCGACCTCGGTCCAGTCGAAGATCGGCAGCCATCGCGTCACGTCCCGGCGGCCGTTGCTGGCGGGATCGGGGCCGAGCGGGGACTTCTTCGCGCGCGCCGGTGACTCCTCGGCGCGCAGCCCGAGGCAGTTGAGGATCCGGATCGGGCGGTCGTGGCCGCGGCCGCGGAAGGCGGCCGCTTCCCGGGTCATCAGCTTGACCACCTGGGATGTCTTCTGGTCGCTGGTGCAGTAGCGCGCGGTCGAGGACGGGAACTTGCGGCGGGCCTCGATCTGCTCGAGCAGGTCGCCGCGTTCGCGGCGGACCTCCTCGAACCGGATGCTGTAGTGCTCGGCCTGCCGCTCGGCGAGCTCGCGGGTGCCGGGCCACTCGACACGGTCGCCGAGGTTCGCGTGCACGGCCAGGAAGTGGTGGCGCGGGTAGCGCTGGGCGTCGGCCAGCTCGACCACGTGCGTGATCATGGCTTGGGAGTCTTTGCCCGCGGAGGTGTTGAGCAGGACCAGGTCGTAGTCGTGCAGGTTCACCTCCGGCGCCGGGCTCGCGGTGGTCGCGAGCGCGGGTGTCCGGCAGCGCACGGTGGCTCCTTCCGCTCGGTGTCGTGAGGTGGGCGGCGGGCGCGGGTTGTCGGTCCGCGCCCGCCGCGGTCGCCGCAGCGGGGTGCGGCGGGGGGAGGCGCCCGGTCAGGCGCGGGTGAGGTGGTCGGCGGCGTTCTCGACGACGACGCCGGCGCTGGGGGCGAGCGCGGCGTAGACGTCGGGGGCCAGGCCCCAGCCGGGCATCGCCGTCCACTGCTCGCCGGCGTGGCGGCGGGGCTCGCCCAGCCGCGGCCGGACTTGGCCGGGGCGCAGGTTGGTGTCCCAGGTCGGGCCGCCGGCGAGGTGGGCGAAGTAGAAGTCGTCGCCGGTGAGGTCCAGGCGGATCAGCGGGGTGGGGTCGGGGACGTCGTGGTTCGGGCGGGCCAGGAATTCCGCCAGCGGGGTGTCGCTGATGACGGTCCAGGTGGTGCCCCGCATCGCGCCGTCGAGCTGGGTGGCCGCGGCGGAGACGTTGCCGGCCAGGCCGACCTGCACCAGCAGGAGGCGGTTGCGGTGCCGGTCGGGGATCAGGCCCACGGCGGCACCTCCCCGGCGGTCAGCGGCTCGCTGGTCAGCTGCGCGGGGCCGGGTTCGGCGTCGAGCACCAGCGGGAGGTCGGTGTCCTCGTCGCCGTCGAGGGTCCAGGCCCGGCCCTGGTGGCGGCGGACGAGTTCGTCGACGATGGCCTGCCCGTCGCGGGCGAGGAACCAGCGCTCGAACTCGCTCTGGGTGCCCAGGGTTCCGCCGTCGGGGTAGCAGGGCTGCCCGTCCAGCACCTCGCAGCCGGGCAGGGCGCTGTCCGCGCCGGGCATGGGCTGGCGGGAGTGGTACTCGACCGACATGCCGCCGCCGAGCGTGGCCACCAGGGCCGGCCGGATTTGCAGCTCGACCGCGCCGGGCGGGCCGTCGACGATCACGCTGTGGACGCTGTTGAACGGGCAGCGCCGCAGGCGCAGCGACAACGGGGCGGGCACGGTGAGTCCGCCGTCGAACAAGACGAGGTCGTTGCCGGACATGAGGTTTCTCCCTTGCGCGAGAACGGGTTGCGGGCTGGTGATGGGCGCGGCGAAGCGACCGCGGCGGCCGCCCCCGGTCGTTGTCGGGGCGGCCGCCGTGGTCGCGGGGCGTGCGGGGATCGGGGTCAGGACACCCGGTGGGTCTGCTCGAATCCGCCGGGCTGGAAGGGGTCCTCGAGGCGGACGGTGACCGGCAGCCCGGACATGTGCGCTTCCGGGGTGATCAGCACGGTCGGGTGGCCGTCGGGGCCGGGGAACACCGCGACGGTGAGCCCGTCGGCGTCCAGGCAGTAGGTGAGCTCGGGGACGTCGGGGTCGGCGGGGTCGCCGTCCAGGACGCGCAGGGTGCCCAGCCGCAGCGAGACCGCTGCGGGTTCGGGGCCGGCGACGACGTCTTCGCTGATCACGAATCCGGCGTCGAGCGACATTCCGAAGGTGGGCGCGTCGGGGCCTCCGCTGCCGCCGTTGCCGCCGAAGTAGGCGAGGACGGCCTCGGCGTCGCTGAGCCCGTCGGGGCTGGCGGGGACGTCGTCGCGGTAGGTGATGCTGGACCAGTCGGCGCGGACGGCCGTGGCGAGCGCGGCCAGCGCGGCGGGGTAGCTGTGGTACAGGCTGATCTCGCTGTCGCGGCCGAACCGGTGCAGCACGTGAACGTGGGTTCCGACCGGCGCGGTGGGCGCTTCGGGCGTGGTGGACATGCGGATGCTCCTCGTCGCTCGGGGTGGGACCGCGGCGCGGGTGGTCAGCCCGGGGCGGTGGCGCTGCGGGGAAGCTCTGGTCAGGACGCTGCGGCGGGGGTGGTCAGCCCGGGGCGGTGGCGCTGCGGGGAAGCTCTGGTCAGGACGCTGCGGCGGGGGTGGTCAGCCCGGGGCGGTGGCGCTGCGGGGAAGCTCTGGTCAGGACGCTGCGGCGGGGGTGGTCAGCCCGGGGCGGTGGCGCTGCGGGGAAGCTCTGGTCAGGACGCTGCGGCGGGGGCGACCCGCGGGGAGCCGTCGGCCTGGGCGCGGGCCTCGACGCCGGCGATGATCTCCGCGGCGATCACCGGCCAGGCGCGGCCGTAGCCGTAGTGCTGGGCGCCGGCGAGGACGTCGTCGGCGACGTTGAAGGCGAGGCCGCCGCAGATTCCGGCCCGGCAGGCGGCGACGAACTGGGCGGGGCCGTCGGCGTCGCCGTGGGCCTCGGTGAGGTAGTCGCGGACCGCGACCATGCCCAGCGCCGGGATGGTCTCGGGTTCGGTGTCGGGCAGCACGCGGGTGCGGCAGTTCTCGCACCGTTCGGCGCTGCCGGGGTTGTACCAGCCGCACCCGTGCAGGCGCAGCAGGCCGGCGCGGAGGGCGACGCCGCGGATCACCGTGTCCTCGCGGGCGGTTGACGCGCTGAGCAGGACGTCGAGCGTGGTCTTGGCGTCGGCGGGATCGGGCATGGCGGCTCCTTCGGGGCGGTGGCGGGAGTGCGCTGGCCGGGACGTGGCTGGGGCGTCCCGGCCAGCGCGGTCTGCGGAGGCGACGTGGTCGCGGGTGGGTCGCTACGCTGCTGCGGTCGGGCCCTGGCGTCGGGTATCCGCTCGGTATCGGTGGCGACGCCGGGCCCGCCTGGCCGGTGGGTGCCCCTGGTCCGGGCACGCGCCCCTCGCGGGGCGCAGCCCACCGGCCTCCCTCAGCTCAGGCGGCGAGCAGGTCGTAGGCGGCCTGCTTGCGCTTGGCCACGTCTTCGCTGACCAGGACCCGGTTCGCGCGGACCTCGATGTTCTTGGCCGGGGCGAAGTGGTCCAGGTACTCGGTGACGGCCTGGAACGCCGCCCACCGGGTGCCGCGGATGTGGGCCTGGGTCTCGGCCGAGGTCCACAGGCCGGTGAGCAGGTCGTTGCGCCGGCGGGCGTTGTTCAGCGTCCGCGCCGAGGCGTTGGCCTTGACCGGCCACACCTCGCGGATCAGGTCGTCGAACTCGCGGTTGGTCATCTCGGTGCGGATCAGCTTCTTCGCCTCGGATTCGAAGGCGGTGCCGTAGTCGTAGAGCAGGCCGAGCTTGGAGCGGATCTCCTCGGTGTTGATCTCGGACTTGCTGGTGTGCCGGATCGACACGCAGGAGACGTGGTTGGCGATGGCGACGGGCAGCTGGTTGGCGCAGAAGGGCCGGAACGGCACGATCATCACTCGGAACGCCGTCTCGCCGTCGTGGCTGTTGAACACCACCAGGTGCAGCTGGATGGCGTCGTGGCCGTCGACGTACATCGTGGTCGGCAGCTCGATGGTGACGAAGGTTTTGCGGCCGCCCTCGAGCTGGCCGGCGTAGCCGGTGCCGCGGGCGCCGGACTCGGCGACGAGGGTGTCCAGCACCGCGGCGCCGGCCTCGTTCTGGTGCACGCCGTACTTCGTGCCGACGGTGGACAGGTAGCGGGTGGCACCGGTGGCCGGGTCGGTGTAGACGAGCATCACCTTCTCGGGGTTGTCGATCGTGGTGACGCCGTCGCGGGAGATGTCGGAGCCCGACATCGGGACCTTGCGGATCCTCCAGCCGGCCAGGCCCGCGGTGACCAGCGCCTGCTGGGCGCTGCCGGTGCCGGTCACGTCGGTGCCCAGCTGGGCCCAGGCGCTGCGGCGGGACGGTTCGACGGGGGCGAGCAGGTTGGCCGGCCCGGCGATGAGGGTGCTGGCGTAGGACATGGCTTGTGTTGCCTCCACTCGGTTTCTGCCGTCCACCCGGACTCCGTTGGTCCCTTGTGGACAAGAAGGTGGTGCCGCCCCGGTCTCGGTGGGGCGCGCTCGGGTGGCGCCGTCGCCGGGGAAAGGGGTCAAGCCGGGCGCTTTTCCCGGCTTGACCCCGGCCCGGTGCCGGCGCACCGTGCGAGCGCCCCGCCGGGATCCGGGGCGGCAGTTCAGCGCGCCGACCTCGCCGCGACCTGCACTCGTTCCAGGATTTGGTCGCCGCGGCGCTCGACGACGGTGCCGACGGGGAAGGCCGCGGCGATGCGGGCCATGTCGCGGGCGGCCTCTTCGGCCCAGCCGCGCACCTCGTCGGTGTCGGGCAGCCCGGCGCGGATCAGGCTGGCCTGGTGGGCCGCGACGTAGTCGGCGAAGGTCATCTGCCGTTCGACTACCTCGGCGGTGGTGGTGGCCTTGCGGGAATCCAGGCCGGTGAAGGAGCGGCAGCAGCCGCAGCCGCCGTCGGGCCTGCCGCGGTCGCGGTCGCAGGAGGAGGTGATGTCGACCAGCTCGTCGGGCGAGCAGGCGAGGAAGTCGTTGCCACGCTGTTTCTGGGTGCGGGCGGTGGCGACGAGCACGGCGAGGGTGGGCACGAGGGCTCCTTCGGTTGCAGGAAAGGGAAAAGCCGCCGCCCCTGGCTCCCGCGCGGGATGCGGGCGCCAGGGGCGGCGGAAAGGGGGGCGGTCTGCGGTCAGGTCACGGGCCGGGCGGCGTCGGCGGAGACCGCGACGGCGACGGCGAAGATCTGGTCTCCGGGATCCGCGGACAGCTCGGCGAGGCCGCGGCTGCCGAACGGGGCGGTCGCCAGCGCGGCGTCACGGTTGGGGCCGGCGAAGAACAGCTCGATCTCGACGGGCGCGGCCGGAGGCTGCGGGTCCGCGCCGAGGCATTCGGCCAGGGCGAGGTCGCGGGGGTGCGCGAGTCGGCCGGTGACGTCCAGGCCGTGCTCGGTCTGGCTGTCGCGGTAGTCGAGGTAGTCCTCGATCAGCTCGCGGTTGTCGGCCAGGTACTCGCCAGCGAAGTAGTCCGGGTCCATCAGCAGCTCGTTGAGCTCGTCGACGGACACCGGGATCGCCACGGTGAGTTCCCAGTAGATGTCCTCGCTGGCCTGGATCTCCATCGGCACGGCGACGTCGTCGGCGCCGTCGCGGGCGGTGGCGGTGACCTGGAGCCGGGTCCGCGGGCGCGCGTCGGTGCCGTCCAGGGACCGGCAGGGCTGGTCGATCAGCCGCGGCATCGGGTACTCGGCGCTGGGCACCGGGTCGTGCAGCAGGTGGCTGGTGTAGTAGCGCAGCGACTCGGGGCCGACCTTGGCCAGCGCGCCGGCGTCGCCGTGCAGGCACAGGTAGACCACCAGCTCGACCACGCGCATCGCCGGCAGCGCGGCGAACTCCGCCGCGTGCTCGGGGTCGACGTACGGGCTGGTGATCCAGTCGATGAGGGTGAGCGCGGTGGCGCGGATGCCGGGGGCGACGGCGGGCTGGTCGGGGTAGATCTCGCCGGTGAGGTCCCGGCGGGCCAGCGCGGACAGCGCCAGGTGGGCCGGGGTGCCGGTGTAGGTGACGCCGTAGGCGTCAGTGAACTGGTAGCCGGTGTCGGCGGTGACGCCGATCGCGGCGGCGACCTGGGCCGGGTCGATGTCCAGCCGGGGGTCGGCGATGGTGGTGACGGGCATGGCGGGGCTCCTTCGGGCAGCACGACGCGGCCCGCCGGCGCGGGGTGCGCCGGCGGGCCGGAGGGCGGGGCGTGCGAGCTGGTGGTTATGCCTCGGTGGCGGGGTGGACGATGTGGGCGATCTGGTCGCCGGCGAGGTCGAACACCGAGGCCGAGGTCTCCTCGCCCAGGCCCCAGACCAGCGCGGCCAGGTAGGCGCGGGTGGGCTCCAGCGGCTGGTGGTGGCCGGTGCGCACGTGGATGACGAGGCTGGACTCGTCCAGCGACGGCGTGGTGAGCGCGCGGGCCAGCCAGGCGGGAACGCGCAGCGCCTGGGCGGCGGTCACCTCGTCGGCGTCGATGTTGATGCCGAATTCGGCGAACCACGCGTCCAGCGCCTGGACGGTGTCGCCGCCTTCCCAGCTGCCGTCGCCGCGCTCGAGCCGCTTGAGCCGTCCGAACAGGGCGAGGACCACGGCGGCGGTGGCGAGGTCGTCGGCGCCGCGGGGTTCGGGCACCGCGGCGGTGGTGGCGGCACCCGCGTCGGCGGGCGGCGCTGGGGTGGCGTAGGCGTCGGCGAGCTGGTCGTAGATCGGGGTGCCGGGATCTCGTGCCGGCACGTGCCGATCGGGGTTGTCGCTGTTCATCGGGCTTCTCCGCTCGGTTTCGCAGGTGGGCAGCGGAGGCCCGCGGCGGGGGTGGTCAGTCCCGTGGTGCCGCGGGCCTGACCGGGCTGCGTCAGGCGTGGTCGCCGGGTTCGGCGGGGGTGGCCAGGGTCAGCGGGATGTCGGGGCCGATCTCGGCGACCAGGCCGCGGGTGCGGGCGGCCTCGTCGAGCAGCGCTTCGAGCTCGGCGACGATGCCCTGCTTCTGCACGCAGCGGGATCCGAAGCCGTGGCTGAAGCCGGGGTATCCGTTGGCGCCGAAGACGGCGTCCTGCATCCAGCACTGCTCGCCGATCAGCCGCGACAGGAAGTAGGTGTTCGGCTCGGTGCGGCCGGGCAGGACGACGGCGAGCTGGGCGTCGAGCCCGACCATGGGGCCGAAGATGCCGGGCTCGGCCCGGCGTTCGACGCTGACGACGGTGGCGGTCACGGTCACCGGGGTGTCGCCGGCGAGCACGACTTCGCGGGCGGGGATGACGGGGGCGTTGCTGGTGCTGGGCATGGTGAATCTCCACGTGGTTCGACGGTGGGGGCGTGGCCTGATCGCGCCGGTGGGGCTGGTCAGGCGGCGAGGGCGGCGAGCAGGGGCGGCAGTGCGGCGCGGGCCTGCGCGATCGCCTCGTCGAGCAGCGCGTACTCGTCGATGACCTCGGCCATCGCGGCGTCGGGGTCCTCGTCGGGGCTGAAGACGGTGGGGGTGCCGGCGTCGCCGAGCAGGACCCCGGCTTTGCGGACCTCGACCCGGACGTAGCGGGCTTCCAGCCGCCGGGCCGCGCGGGCGTCCTCGCGGGCTTGGCGTAGTGCGAGCTCGTGGGCCGGGCCGCGGGCGTAGCCGCGGCGGGTGAGGTCGGCGCGGCGCTGGGCGAGGGTGTAGCTGGGGCGGAAGTACTCGTAGCGGTTCTCGGCGGAGAGGTAGACGGGGATGGTGTCCTCGCCACGGGTGTCGCTGAACTCGCCCAGCCCGAACAGGTCGGGGTCCTCGTGGTACTCGGCGACCGCGGTGGCGGTGAAGCCAGCCAGCTCGGGCCGGTCGTCGAGCAGCAGGGTGATCGCCTCGCCGGGGCCGCCGCGGTAGGGCAGGGATCGGGTCGCGGAGGTGGTGGCGCAGCGGTAGGCGTGCGCGGCGGGCAGGCCGTCGCGGCGCAGCCGCAGGTAGCGGTGGGTCGTGTCCGTGCGCGGCGAGGTTGCCGGCGGCGTGGATGAGGGTGCGGGCATGACGTCCTCCCTGGTCGTGAAACGGGTGAGGTGCCGGGAATGCGGGCGGCGAGGCGGCCCGCCTGGCCCCGCCGGCTTCCGGCCGGGCGGGGCGCCCCGCCGCCAGGTCAACTGGTGGGCTGGCTGGCCTCGCGGGCGAGTTCGGCGGCGCAGGGCGCCTGCTCGCGGGTGCCGTGATGGCGGGAGCCGACGCACCAGTGCAGGCCGGCGAACGTGACCCCGCCGGGCTGGTGGGCCAGCACGGCCAGGGCGCGGGCCAGGGCGGCGAACGCCGCGGCGGTGTGCTTGCCGCCGAACATCAGGTCGTCGCCGTGGGAGCCGATGGTGGTGGCGGCCTCGGCGGCCAGACGCTGCCGTTCGGTGGTGGTGAGGTGGCTAATCTCCTCCAGCGCGGTCAGCACCGCGACGGGCAGCATCGCTTCCAGCAGCGGGTGGTCTGCGAGCGGATCGTGGGCCGGGGGCATGCCGGTCCTTGGCCGGCTCATCGGGGCGCGGTCCGGCGCAGCACGCCGTCCGGTCCGGCGGGGACGAACCCGAAGCGGCCGTACCAGGCGGCAAGGGCCGCGGTGGGCGCGGCGAGGCCGATGGTGCGGCCGGGATGCAGGTCGAGCGCCAGGGTGAGCAGCCGGGTGCCGAGCCCGTTGCCGCGCAGGCCCGGGACGACGCGGATGGTGTCGATCCACACGCTGTCGTCGGCGCAGTCGATGAACAGCAGGAATCCCGCCTCGCGGTCGCCTTCGGCGAGGGCGATGCGTCCCTCGTTGTCCTGCTCGCGGTGGGGCGGGTCGAGGATCACCGTCCAGGTGCCGGTGGCCGCAGCGGCGGGTGTGATCCGGTCGGGGGCCGCAGGCGTGGCAGGGCGGGACGCGACGAGCGTGGGCATGGAGCGTCAGCTCCCTTCGTGCGTGAGGTGGATGTCGGCCCAGGTGCGGCGCAGGCCGCGCCGGCGTGGGGTCTGGCCGGGCGGCCCGCGCCGCGGGCGAGGCGGAACCGGGAACGGTGCGCAGGTCAGAAGGGCGCTATCCAGATCCGGGTGCCGGGGTGGTGCTCGTCGAGGTAGGGGCGGGACAGCTCGACGACGCGCTCGGCTTCGGTGCGGGTGAGGATCGCGGCGTGGACCTTGCGGTTGGTGGTGCCGCCGTCGGCGGTGGCGCGCAGCGCACGCGGCAGGTCGGGGAAGCGCACGAACACCGTGTAGCGGCGGTCGTCGCGCTGCTCCGGATCAGTAGCGCCGGGCATAAGCGGCTTCCTCACGAGCGCTCAGGTCTGCCTGGTCGAGGCCCTTGAGGTCGATGGCGCTGAAGTCGCCGAAGTGCTCCCAGCGGCCGTTGACGGGGTAGTAGGCGCGGACCTGGTCGCCGGCCACGAGGTATAGCCACTCGATCCCGCCGCCGGCGTCCTCCTCGTCGAGGGTGCCGGTGCTGGGCTCGGGGTCCTGGTGGTCGGTGTAGTGGTAGCCGACGCCCGCGGTCGGCTGCACGTGGTCGGGGCGGTACTTGCTGCGGGTGGCGGCGTCGGCCGCCTCCGCGGTGGCCTCGCTCGCGGCGATGAAGGACCAGTCGTGCTCCAGGATCTTCGCGGCGAGCCGGTCCAGGTCGCCGTCGTGGTGCTCGTGCAGGGCCTCGCCGAGAGCGGGCAGCTGGTGGGTCGGGTAGCCGTCGCTGTGGCAGTAGCGGGCGCGGTAGGTGCGGCCGTCGGCGTCCAGGACGCCGATGAGGGATCGGGTGGACACGGGTTCTCCTTGCTCGGTGTGGCGGGGTGGCCGCGCGGGCTCGGGTGGTCGGCCCGGTCCGCGCGGGGAAAGAAGGCCCGGCCGGCGCCGCCGGGGTTCGGGGCGGCGCCGACCGGGCGGGCCAGATCAGATGTGGCAGTCGACGATCGCCAGCCACAGCTCGCCGGACAGGCCGTCGAGGTAGGTGTTGGCCTGCTCCAGGTAGGCGTTGGTCGAGTCGTGGGTCTTGTCGGACAGCCCGAACCAGCCCATCCGGCCCTTCTCGATCCACTGGCCCTGGTGGGTGAGGGTGGCGTAGCCGGGGATGGCCTGGGCTCGCTCGAGTGCGACGTACTCGTCGCGGTCGAGGTGGTCGAAGGTGTCCTCCGGCCCGTCCCACAGGAACTGCTTGTAGCCCGCGTGGGCGCGCAGCGCGGCGATGCGCGGCTGGGCGGCGTAGTCGGTGCGGGCCTGCTGGATGGTGTAGGTGCTGGCCGCCCAGGCGGCGTCGACGGCCTCCAGCTCCTTGCGGGAGCGGGCGAGGAAGTGGGTGTGCGCGTCCGGGTCGGAGGTCTTGAGCGCGTCGGCCGCGTCGATGTCGGCCAGGCCGAGGTCGGCCAGCACCGCGTCCAGGGCCTCCTTCTCCAGCTCCTGCTTGGGCCGGGGCGCGTCCTTCTCGGCGTTCTTCACGCGGTCGACGAACATCTGCCACGGCAGGTGCTGCGGGGTGCCGTGCACGACGGAGGCGTACTCGTTCCAGTCGTCGACGGCCTTGGTGGCCGCGGCCTCGCGCATCCCCTCCAGGTCCAGCGCCCTGATCCGCGCGAGGTCGCACCGGCCGGGCGTGGCCAGCTTGTTCTCGTTGGTCCAGGAGCGCTCGCCGCGGGCGTAGTCGCCGTCGGCGGCGTCGGTCCGCAGCTGGAGCTCATCGGACCAGCGGCCACCGATCTGGTACCAGTCCCACTTGGCGTTCGGGTTGTACCACCAGGTCTCGCCGTCCTCGGTGCGCTGCGCGACCTCCAGGTTCTCGTCGAACGGGGCGAGCAGGGTGTTGATGTTCTCGCGGGCGGCGTCGACGTCCTCGCCGGACACCGCGACGGTCACGCTGAAGTGCGACATGGCTGGGTACTGCTCCTTTGTGCTCGGTTTCAGTGGCGCCGCGCGGGCGGGATGGTCGGTCCCGCCCGCGCGAGGTGTGGTGGGGTCGTGGGCCGTCAGCGCGAGGTGGCCGCGGGCAGCGCCGGGGTCCCGGCAGTGACGGCGAGGCGTTCGTCGCCGGGCTGGTCCATGCGGGTCGCCGTAACCCGGATCGGCGCGGAGGTGTCGTCGCCGAGCACGGTCTCGTCGGCGAAGGTGATCTGTCCGGACTGCACCGACACCACGTTGTCGCGGACCACCAGCCGCCAGATGTCATCGGGTGCTTCACCGCTGGCGTCGATTGCGCCGTTGACGATGTGGTCGAACGTGAAGGCCGCGAACTCCGGCGGGTAGACCCATCCGTGTTCGGGCTGCCGCAGCGCGGGCACGCCGGTACCGCCGGCGGCCAGTGCGCGCAGTTCCTGCTGCACGGTGGCGCCGGGCTGGAGGAACGTGGTGATGAGGTAGGCCATCCATTCGGCCGAGTCGTAGAACTTCTCGGCGCCGTCCCAGCAGATCGCCGAGCCGTCCTCGGTGGGCACCCAGTGGCACCACAGGCCGGGCTGCTGCTGCGGGGGCTCGTTGTAGTTGAGGATTCCGGTGCCGCTCTGGCCCCAGTCGTTGCCGGGGTTGGCGTAGTAGGGGCCTTGGCTCCGGTGCATCCGCCGGGAGTCGGAGAACCGTTGCAGGTAGGCGATTTCCTGCGGGTTCAGCGGCGGGTCGATGGTGACTTCGCCGTAGAAGTCGGTGGTGTAGCCCACGGGGGTGCCTTTCGCTCGGTGTCATCGGTGGCCGCGCGGGCGGGGTGGTCGGTCCCGCCGGCGCGGAAGGCGTGGGGCTGAGGCGCTGCTACAGGGCCAGCAGGGCGAGCTGACCGGCCGGGTTCTCGACGGCGGCCGGTGGCACGTCGTGGTCGCGGCGGCCAGTCGGTCCGGCGGCCGGTTCTCGCGTGGTGAAGTCGGCGCGGACGATCTCCACCAGCGGGTCGACGTCGTGCCAGTCCTGCTGGTACTGGGTGGTGTCGATGCCGCAGTTGGCCTCGAGCTCGATGCCCGTCGCGGCGACGAACTTGCGGTACTCGGCATCGCCGGCGTCGGTCTCGTAGCGCGGGACGCCGGAGTACCGGAACGGGGCGGCGACCTGCGGGATGAGGAACACGCCGCGGCGGGCGACCATCGCGGCCAGGGCGATGGCGTGGTACTCGAACCGGCGGCCGCGATAGCCGCTGGTCGCCTCGACCGCGCGCGGGATGGGGCCGTAGGGCGGGTTGGAGATCGCGTAGTCGAACTCGCCGATGTCCTCGCGCAGGGCCGGGAGGGTCATGATGTCCGCGCAGATCCAGCGGGCCTCGGGCATGACGCGGCGGCCGACGCGCACGTACTCGGGGTTGCGCTCGATGCAGACGAGCTCCGGACCGGTGTGCGGCCAGCGCGCCCACAGGTCGCGGCAGTGGAACGCGAGCCGGCCGATGCCGGCGGCCAGGTCGATGATCCGGTCCCCGCCGACGTGAAGGGACAGGTCCCGGGCCAGCCCGGCCGGGGTGAAGTGCGCCCGGTCCGACGCCGAGCGGGCGGTGGACGACGCCCGCCAGTGGTCGAGGACGAACGCCCGCTCCTCTTCGGTGAGGTCGCGATCGAGGTCGATCAGCTGGCACGCCTGGGCGTGCAGGCGTTCCTGCTCGTAGGTCAGCTTGGCCACGGCGAAGCCCCCTTTCGTGCTCGGTTTCGGGCGCGCGGGCGATCCCGCGGCGCGACGTGCTGGCGCGGATGCGCCGGGCCGGTCCCGCGTGGGGATCTGCTTGGCCCTGGTCACCGGGTGGTGCCGCCCCGTTCGGTGGGGCGCGCTCGGGTGGCGCCGGCGCCGGGGAAAGGGGTCAAGCCGGGTGCTGTTCCCGGCTTGACCCCGGCCCGGCGCCGGCGCACCGTGCGAGCGCCCCACCGGGCGGGTCGGCAGCGCCGAACTCCCTTGTTGTTGCTGGGGTTCGGGTGCCGATCAGGTGGATCAGGCGTGGGGGAACTGGAGGAGGTCCAGGCCCGGGATGGGGATGTCGGCCAGGGCGCGCAGCGTCTGCTCGTTCTCGTCGTGCAGGACGAGGTCGGTCTCGGGGGCGATCTCCAGCAGCGAGGCCCTGTTCTCTCGCGCGGTGTCGGCCAGGGCGCGCAGCCTCCCCGGCAGATCGGGGTCGCCGTCGTGCGGTCCCGAGCCCGACGGGTACAGCCAGCGGCTGCGGGTCTTCCAGTACCGCAGTCCTTCGCTGGGCGTGGGGCGCTGCATGCACGCCCACTCCGCGCGTTCGGCCCGGCTGGCGTGTGCCCATTCGTAGTCGTGCAGGACGTCGGCGAGCTGGAGCAGCATCGTGTTGAGCTGCCGGGGCCGGCGCAGGTGTGTGCGGAAGTCCGGTGCCATCCTGTCCAGCTGGTCGCGGCGGCCGGTTTCGGCGTCCATCCGCAGGTAGAGGTAGTCGAGGTAGGCGTGGCCGAAGGCGAACAGGGTGGCTTCGGTGAAGTGCGGGAGAGCGGCGGTGGGGAACGCCTCGGTCGAGCCGTGGACGGCCTTGTGGACCCAGGGCAGGACGCCGTAGCTCCAGGGCTGGATTCCGTCGGTGGTGGTCAGGATCAGCCACCTGCGTGCGACGTCGTCTTCGTCGGCCGGGTCGGTGGGGCTGGTGCTGGCCCACAGGTGGGCGGTCCCGGCCGGGGTGTGCAGGACCCAGGTCTCGGTCACGCCGTCCGGGGCGTGCCCGAGCTGGGACGGGCCGAGCCGGTCGCGCAGCTGGTGGACGCTGCTGGTCAGGTACCCGACACCGATCAGGCCGGTGGTGGGCGGTGTTTCCGGGGCGTCGCTCGTGTCGACGGACAGGTCGGGATTCAGGACGGCCATGGGTGATCCGTTCGTCGGCACCGCGCGGCGATGGCGGTGGCCGCGAACCGGCGTGCGGCGGCGCGGCGCGGATCCGCCGGACGCCGGCGCGGTGAGGTGGTTGCCGTGGTGCGGGCCGCCGGTAGCGCGGCGGCCCGCGGGCCGGTCAGGCCGGCACGGGGATGGCGTCTTCGAGCACGTCGATGCCCCAGGGCGCGCTCTCCCAGGCAGGAAGAGTGCGGTAGCGGTAGGTCTCGCCGAAGTGCCCGTTCACCCGCTCGCCGAGCTCCGGGTGCCGGGCGAGGACCGCGGTGTGCAGCGCCTCCATGAGCTTGTGGGCCTCGCTATCGGGCCAGCCGGGGTGCTCGCAGGACTGGTAGTCGAAGCAGGCCATCGCCTTGAGCACCACGATCGGGTCGAGGGTGGCCTCGGTGGTGCGCAGCTGGTAGCGCGGGGCTTCGGTGAGTTCGCTGTAGCGGTAGTTGACCGACGTGTGGTTCTCCTGCCACAGCTTCTGGCCCAGCGCGCGGAATCCTTCGGCGCCGAGGTCGGGGGCGACGACCTCGTACTGGGCCAGGGCGTGCACGAGGACGTCGATGTGGCCGCTGGACACGATCCATGCAGACATGCGAAAGAAAGCCTTCCTGGACAAGGGAAAGAGCACGCGGCGCGGTGCCGGTGTCCGGGCTCTGGGCGGCCCTGGAATTTCGTGATCACCGGGTGGCGCCGGCCCCGTTCGGCGGGGCGCGCTCGGGTCGAGCCGGCGCCGGGCAACGGGGTCAAGCCGGGTGCTGTTGCCGGCTTGACCCCGGGCGGCGCGGGCGCACCGTGCGAGCGCCCCGCTGGGCGGGCGCGGCCGGGTCGCCTCGGCTACTGCTGGCCGGGCGGGAGTTGGCCGAACGGGAAGGGGTCGTGATTCACGGCGATGACTTCGCCGTCGAGGACGTCGTCACCCGGCTCGCCGTCGGCCTCGTCGCCGAGGTCGTCGGGGTCGTCCTCGTCGTCGAGGTCGTCGACGGCGCCGTGCTCGGCGGTCTGGTCGGCCCACCGGCGGATCAGCTCGGCCGCGGCAGGGGACGCGGCGTCCGCGAGGTCGTGCTGGCGTTGCAGCCACTCCGCGGACCGGCCGCGGCGAAGCATCCGGTCGTCGGGGTCGAGTTCGTAGCAGGTGACCTGCCGGACTTCGACGCCGTCGAGGAACAGCACCTCGAGGGCGTGGCCGTCGCCGTTGTAGCCCAGGACGCGTTCAACCAGCACGGCGCTCACCGACCAGCGCCAGTGCGGGGGTCGCCCCGCAGACCAGGGCATGCGCCAGAGCGGGGATGAGCACACGCACCGCGGACTCCGGATCGCCGCGCCAGGTCGGCTCGGCGATGGTGATCAGCTGCGCGTCGTGGTCGACCGCGGTGGCGGCGCCGGGTGCGACGCGGTAGCCGTGCTTGCCGAGTTGCCCGATCAGGTTCTGGGCGAACTCGGCGGGATCACCGGCGGCCGCGGGCGTGGCCTGGGGCGGCACATCTCCCTCGGCTGGGTCGGTCTGGGCGAACTCCCAGCGGTAGGAGACCCGGAATTCGCGGCGGCCGCGGCGGCCGCCCGGCTGGTCGTGCGGGCGGACGACCTTCAGGCCCGTCTGGCTGGGCACACGGCCGCGGCGGGCCCAGCCGGCTTCGGTGTCGACATCCCGCAGCGGGATCTGCTGTTCACCGGCTTGCACGAGCAGAGTGATCTGGTTGCGCAGGCTCAGGTGCTGGACGCTGC